>JABGOW010000441.1 GCA_018645275.1 Verrucomicrobiota bacterium | reverse complement strand
GCTGAGACAGCAAGATGCAAGCGGGAGAGCCCCGTCTCCTTGAGGACCTGGGAAACCAAGTTCAGATCATTACGTAGAGACCAGCTACAGATGCCAATATTATGCTTCATTGTTCGGTTACCTCCAGTGCCATGCGAACGGATTCGCGGGCGTCCTCCGGTGTGACGACCATCGTACGCTCCTGCCCTCCGACGAGTTTTGCGAAATGTTCGATCTCGGCTGCATATCCATCGCCATCCACTTCAACGGTGAAGGGCTCGCCTTCTGCCGGAAACACCTTCACACCACGTCCTTCAAAGAAAGCCGCGGCAGTTTCAAAGACAGCGCTGTAGCTCATCTTGAACCCGAATGACTTCGGCATCATCCAACTCCCGGTTGCAGAAATGGCAGCATTGTTTCCATAGTCCAGCCAGGTCTGCACATGTCCCGGAACGTCGTTGTCAAACCGACTGCATGCGGCGCGTGCCTGAACCGGCTCACCGAAACAGTACTGGATGAAATCCAGGTCATGGATGTGCAGATCAAGCGCAATGCCGCCGCTCTTGGAGACGTCGGCAAACCAGCTATTGCTATCCCAACCCGGAGCCGCCGAAAGCCGCTGAAACTCGGCCGCACGCAACTTGCCGTATTCGCCGCTGTCGATGACCTGTTTCAGCCAGACATACTCAGGCCAAAACCGTATGCAATGGGCTATCATCAGGAGGCGTTCCGCCTTCTTGGCGGCGACAATCATGGCATCGCAATCCTCCACATTCAGCGCCATCGGCTTTTCACAAAGCACGTGCGTCCCTGCTTCCAGAGCCTGGATCGCAATGGGTCTGTGCAGATGGGTCGGCAGCGCAATAGAGACTGCGTCCAGCGATTCCGCGGCAAACATCTCGGCGGCATCCGTGTAAGTGGCGATCCCTTCGAGATCCAGCGACTCTCCTCCCACGTCCAAATTGCCCTGCTTAGAATCACCAGCCACAGGAAGAATGGCATCACACACAGCCACGACCTCTGCATCGCTCCGCGCCTGCCAATTGCGCAGATGAACGCCACCCATAAAGCCCAATCCGATAACGCCCACTCGGATCATGACAACCCCTCGACTTCCCACCCTTTACGGTACTCTCGGCGAATGAACGCATTCGCCGCCTCATTGTTCTTGAAGCGAAGCTTCTTCCGGTCCCATTCCAGGGCCTCGTTGGGAAAGCGGGATGCGATGCCGCCCAACAAAACGGTCTCGGTCAGGGGGCCGCCGTAGTCGACAAAATCGGCAATCGGCTTCACGCTCTCTCCGCGAACTGCGTCCAGAAAATCTCTGTAGTGGTTGCGAGGCGTGAGTTTCGGATAGCGGATGTCGGCGAATTTCTCCCGCGGATACGGGACCGGACGGCCATTGTGAGGGGCAAGAAGAAGGCCTTTGCTACCGACGAAGATCGAGCCTTGGGTTGGCATCTTCTCACCAAACATCTCTTTGAAGAACTCGGGCGGTCTCTGGGCTCCGTCATACCAGAAGACTTTCACAGTCTTCCCTGACGTCAGGTTGTTTCCCGGAAACACGTACTCAAAGCGCTCATTGACGGCCCAGTTGTGTGCATTCGGAACGCCACCCGTGGACGTTACGGAGAGCGGTGCTTTCAAACCTAGTGCCCCGAACATGGGGCTGTAGATATGGCATCCCATGTCACCCAGCGTTCCCGTTCCATAGTCCAGACGGCGGCGCCAATTGCCAGGATGGTAGTATCCCGCAAGATAGGGAGGCTTCGGGGCCACGCCACACCAGAGATCCCAGTCGAGCCCGGGAGGAACTGGGTCCGTGCGGTTTGGGCGAGGTTTCGAATCTCCCCAGGTCTTGTTACTAAAGACGTGGACCTCACCAATTTTGCCCACAACGCCATCCTGGATCAAACGAACCGCGAGGCGTTCATAGACGCCCGAGGAAAGCTGAATCCCCATCTGGGTAACAACGCCCGTTTTGCGGGCAACGTCCGCCATGCGCCGCGTCTCATATACGGTCTGGGCCAGAGGCTTCTGCCCATAGACACTCAATCCCATCTGCATTGCTGTAACACCAATGGGTGCATGCATGTGGTCCGGTGTCGATACGTTGACCGAATCCAGATTCTTGTGTTCTTTCTCCAACAGTACGCGCCAGTCTTTGTAGACCTTCACGTCAGGGAAAATCTCAAGAAGCTTGGTCAACCGGTTGTCGTCAACCTCCGCCACGGCAACCAGGTTGAAGAAGTCGCTCCCCTTGAAGTTCTTGAGATCAGACAGCGCCATTCCGGCAGCACCAAAACCGGCGTGGTTTACCTTCTCGTTGGGAGATGCTCCAGCAACACCGATGTTGAATAGTGGCAGAGTGGCACCTGCCAGGGCTGAGTTCCTGATGAATGTGCGTCTACTGATCATGCTGTAGCTCCTTGATGAAAATCCTGCGGAAGGCCACGGGGTCCCCGTGGCCAGCAAAGCCGAAATGGCCCTGTTCCAGTCCGAGCCCCGGATGCGACTTATTGCCCATGGTTTCCTGACTCTCCGACAAATCGGCATCCAGAATCCGCACCCCGTTCAGCTCAACGCGAA
>JABGOW010000367.1 GCA_018645275.1 Verrucomicrobiota bacterium | reverse complement strand
GCGTGAACGTTGGGGCGGCCAGCCCCTAACAGGCAAGAACTCGGTACTCTCAAGAAACAAACCCTCGCGGCTGCTATTGCTCTTCTCGCCGTACCACTTCTGGTAGTTAGTCGCATAAGTTCTGGCTGTTTTCGCTGGCGCCACTGTGAAAACAGTCAGTGCACGGTTCACCGTGTCAAAGAGCTTCCCAGGCCGCCATGCATAGTTGGCGTACCAAACAGAACGCGCATTCTCCAAGATCTCCTGAACAACTTCCATGCGCTGACTGGACGGGAGCGACAGTGGAACAATCATGCTCATATAGCCGTTTCTGCCCAAGAGCACATTGCTGCGCTCGACGCACATGGCATGAACCGCTTTGCTAGCCAGGCAAACGAAGCTCTTGAGCTCGTAATCCACCTGACCTTTCTCCAAATACGGCGGATTGCCGATAATGACATCAAAGCCTCCGGATTTCATGATGCCATAGAACTCAATGAACCAGTGGAATGGCTGGTGGCTTTCGAGAAATGATCTGTATGCGTCTTCTTTCTTCGGGTCAACTCCGTAGTCGACGGCAAGGTAGTGGTTGAGCTTTCCTTCGAGGGCGTTGAGCTTGCCCTGAAGGGTTTTCTTAGCCTGGCCGAGTGACGCATCGTTCTCGAGCTGTGCCTTACGGAACAGACTGAAGAGGCGGTTGCACTCTCTAGCCTTGTCGAGGACCTTAGGAAGTACGGTCTTATACGCCATCAAGTCTCCCTGCATGGCGCGCTTCATCTCCTCCTGCGTAGCAAAGCCGACAAGCGTATTTCCAGCACGAATGTTGAAGTCGATGTCGGGCAGTGGCTCGATATTGGCCACATCGTCGACCTGTGCGACAAGCTTGAGGAAGAGACGCAATTTGCAGATCTCGATCGCCTCTTTCATAATGTCCACGCCGTAGAGGTTGTGGATGATGATGGATTTATAGATGAAGTATTTCGGCGACGGATGTTTGCCGATCTCATCCCGGATGGCTCTGAAGAAGGTGGCGTAGTTTCTGTGTTTGGGATGTTCGCCCCATTCTTCCAGAAACCCTTTCATCCGTTCCAGGCAAGCTTCGTAAAGTGGTTCGAGAACATTGAGAGCGGCGAAAAGAAACGCACCGGAGCCGCAGGTGGGATCCAGCACAGTGATGCCGGGCTTGATTTCCTCGCTGGAATTCTGCGGGAGGCGTCCGGCGATGGCGATCCAGAAGGCGTTGAGCAGGTCGGGACTTTCACAGCGTTCAATGACGTCCTGCACAAACTGGCGGATATCAAGGTTGAGCGTGATCAGGTCGTTGATGGACTGGACCTCACCACGTTCGAGTTTGCCGCACACTTCTTCATAGCGTTGACGACGGGCAACGGTCTCTCGCCAGATTTCGGTGGGCAGTCCGGCCTCGGTCGGAGTCGATGTGTTCCACTTCTTGCGCCGCTCAAGGAGGCCCGATTTTGACGTATCCATCCCGACGGCAATTTCGTCGGGGTACGGCACGGGCTCATCAAGTTCCACATCGTCGTGCATGTCAAAAGTGACACCGTGCCGAACGGCGGGATAGATATACCGGTCAGGATCAGCCTGAAGCAGATTCCAGACGGAGGCCTCACCCTCGAAGGCAATCTTGCAGGCTTGCTGCGCTCTGTCGAAGAGGCAGGGGATTATGGTGTTTTTGGCGATGTATTCGGTGATGTCCTCTTTAGTGTAGTAGGCTCCCATCTGTTTCTGGTTGATGTATTTCTCAAAAATGTAGCCGAGGACGTCAGGATTGATTTCCTTTTCGTTGGCAGTGGGCCTGTTGTCAAGATGCCATTCAAACTCATCGAAGAATGCAAACAAATTCTTGAAGGCTTCGTCACTGATGTTGATCTCGGGATAGGTCTGTTCCAGTTCATGCTCCTGGAATATGCCGCCGTTGAGATAGGGAACATTCCCTATGAGTTTGACTAGATCCTTGTCAAGATTGCGGGCACTCGCCTGTTTGCCGAGGCCCTCATGGCAAAGCTTCATCAGGAAGTACTTGTAGAATGTATGGAATTTGTCCCGTCCTGGCAATGCCTGTACTTCCGCCAGCCGGTTCACGAGGTAGTTTTCGTCCCCGTTCAGAAATTCCTTCTTTTGAATGAAATAGATGAACATCAAACGGTTGAGCATGACCGAGGCATACCACCGGGCATCCTCGTTGTGATCAATGCCTTCGATGAAAGTCAGAAATGCGTCATGCTCCTTCTTGAAGCGATCGTAGAATTTCTTGGTGACCTTATCGACATCAAAGGCGCTCTTCACTTTGTCGTAGACATCAAGAAGGTCGGTATTTTCTTCTTCATCCATACTGACTTCGAGGTAGCCGATTTTCTCGATCAACAGCATGGGCTGGTTAGGAAGATACTCATGCTCTTTGCGGGAAAGGGGCTGACCGGGAACACGGCGCACCCACTGCCAAAGCTGTTTCTTCGTTGCCGGGTCAGTGAAGATGATGATGTGCTCACGCACGTCTCGGGACAGCTTGTTCTCCATCTTGGCACGGGTTGCCGACTCGGGAAGACTGGGGCAGTGATAGGCGATGAAGCCGCGCTTATGCGCTACGGGAACCAGTTTGAACACCTCTTCGCCGATCTGGGCCGGATACGGGGTGTCACTCTGCGGCCAGTCCCAGCCCAGCTGGTTGAACAACTCCCCAAAATCATGGATCTCGAGCAAGCGCTTAATCGTGTTTTTGTTAACCTTCATGGTTTCTGCCCCTATTCTACGTCTCGCAAGCCCAGAGAACAGATGAGTTGCGGCTCGCCGTTGCCAGACTCGTGTTTACCGAGCACCAGCTCATCATCTTCATAAAGAGCCTGGACGGTTTCGGCAACAGTTTGAGCCGATGATTTCAGTTTTAGGTGCTGGCCGAGTACCGCCTTGGCCCTTTCTTTCAACGGGTTCTCGTAGATCTCCTGCATGGCTCGTCGGATCTGATCCGTATCGAACAGCTCGCCCTCAATATGGTCGAGATGGTGCTTGATCAGTTCGTACGTGCGGAAACGGATACCATGGCGACTACCGAGTGTTCCGGGTGTTCCATGGATGTTGCGGTTCTCTCTGATGATCAGATCCGCGCCTTTGGCCGTCACTGCGTGATGATTCTCTGCCCTCTCGACGGCCGGCGTGTCCGGTGTGCATTTTGCGGCTTTCAAGATGCGGAACTGCGATTCGGTGACGCTGGTCCCGTCGTTGTTCATCCAGGCAAGAGCGCAGTTTCCCTCCCCAGTTTTCATGAAGACCAGCACGCCTTCCGGCAGGCCGTCACGTGTCTCCCACGGACGGGCAGAATAGACCACATCCGGTAATCCGGGAATGGTCTTTGCCAGTGCCGGATCATCATCAATGGCGTTTTTCCAGATCTGGTAGGCTTCGGATGCGAGATCGACTTCCCCGTCATCTTCGTCGCCGTCCAAGACGCCGGCTTTCTCGTTGTAAAGATCTTCCAGCGTCGTGAGATCGCTCTGGTCCTCGAAGAAGGCTTCGTCGGAACCGACGACCTCAGCATTTTGCGTGAGCCGTGCTTTTACGCGCGCACGCAACCTGATGATTTTCTCAACGCCATCAGCCGGCAGGAATGAATAGCAGAGGATTTGATTGTGCTTCTGTCCGATACGGTCCACACGGCCCGCACGCTGAATCAGGCGGATAATGGCCCACGGCAGGTCATAGTTGACAACAATATGTGCGTCCTGCAGGTTCTGACCTTCGCTAAGCACATCTGTGGCAATTAGCACACGAAGTTCATCGTCAGGCCTTACCGTTTTGCCATTGCTTCTCGGGCTGAACCGATGCGCAAGATCTGTTGGGTTCTCATCATTGCCGGTCACTGACACGAGCGCCTCAACACCCGCTTTCTTGAGCTCATCAGCTAGATAAACGGCAGTGTCGGCGAACTGGGTAAAAACCAGTACCTTCTCTTTTGGATGTTCCGTTTCGAGCAATTCGCGGAGCCGATTCAGCTTCTGGTCATTACCGGGATCCCAATCACCATGCTTTCTCAGCACGCCGATCAGGATCTTCGCATCTTTCTTCAGATCGACGGCTAACCCGTCTGTGAAGTGACCGGCATTAACCCATCTAAACCGCTTGCCAGCATGCTCCCGGTAATGGCCATAGATGTTGGCGCTCTGACGACGGAAGTCTCCCTCGGTTCGCAACGGAGCGGGAGTTTTCCCCTCATCGCTCAGTCTGTAATCCTCGTCCGCATCCGTGATGCGGGAATCCAGCAACTCAACATCCTGTGCGCCGATTGGAAGAGGGAGATTGTTCTCCAGAGCATGGACAAAGACGAAGTTGCGGAGAATATGTCGTTCCAATGACTGGATGAACACATTGCCACTGCTCTCCAGGCGTTTGAACAGTCCGGTACGACAGAATCCCATTAGACGTTTTCCGGCTCGAGATAGGTTCTCCATCATCTCCACTTCCTCGGGAGTGCGGGAAGAGGCCGTCTTCTTGTTTTCATACAGACCCAGCCCGTAACGGGGCAAGGCCAGCTTTCTGATCGACTTGGCGACCCCTTCCGAGTAAAGCCGGGCATACTGATCATCCGAGTCGTTCTCATCCACGCTGAACTTCAGAGTTTTTGGGATACGGTCGGGAAAATAGGAGCGTGTGCCATCCGCAAAGAGAAGATATCGCCGCCCCTCATCTTCATCCCTCCTGGCATGATTGGCTTTGATGAAGCCGCGCGTGCGCCGCACCAAATAGAGCCGCATTAGCTCACGCCAGTCATCAGGATGTTCGCTGTACTCAAAAGCCCGCAATGTCCGGGGCCGGCACTCTTTCTGATTCAAGAAAAGTTCGCTCTTCTCTCTAATCAACATTTCCGGAGCAATGCCAATGTCTTCTTCAGGATCGAGGAACAGCCGTAACTGATTGCTCAGATCTTCGAAGGTTTTGTTGTAGGGGGTTGCTGAAAGCAGAATCACTCTGGATTCGTTCTCTTCCAGATACTGCCGTACAAGGCCGTAGCGTTGCCCTTCTCGGTTGCGCAGGTTGTGGGATTCATCAATGATGACGAGCTGATACCGGCGCATTTCAGCCAGTCTGTTGGCTTGAGTGATAGAAAGTACCTCCATCTGAACGCCGTATTCGTGTGCATAGTCTTTCCACATTGCCACTAGGTTTTTCGGACAGATCACCAAAGTACGCAGGTGGTCAAACACACTTGCGACCGCAGTGGCAGTAATCGTTTTCCCCAATCCCACAACGTCACCGATAAGAACCCCGCCGCGTTGTTTGAGGTGGCGCGCCGCTATTTTTACAGCGTCTTTCTGAAAGTCAAAGAGTTCTCTTTCAAACCGTTCGGGAAGCACCTCCTCGGCAATTCCGGTGCGGGCTTCCTGAGAGAGGACGTAAGCCATTTTCAGGTAAATATGGTAGGGAGGAATCAACTCTTCTCTCGCCCAGCTTTCTGCAATAACCGATATCAGTTCTTCGGTAATGTCCACTGCAAAGCGATCGTCCCAGCGGTCATCAAACCACTGGGCAAGCTTAGCTGCCGCGTCATGGTCCACGACGTCGACATTGAGTTCGCCCTGCTTCTCTAGTCCGGAAAAGGTGAGATTGCTGCTACCCACATAGCCGATGGCCGGGTTGTCCGTGTCGTTACGGAAGGCTAGGTAGAGTTTCGCATGCAGCGGATGTCTGGTGAAAAGTTTTACTGTTACCTTGCCTGTTCTGAGTTGCCGCAGAAGTCGCCGCAAACCGATTTCATCTGCTTCTGTCGGTACGCCATGGCAGAGCTGATTGCGGAAGGACTCCGCAAGCCGTTTCTTTCGTTCAATAGCCAAGCGATTGTCAATACGAGGACTTTGGGCGGCACTCAAGGCCTGTCTCAGTTCCTCTTCATCCGAAATTGGCATACCGACTAACAAACGGCACTTCTCGCCTTCTCCCCCCTTGAACTCGTCAATCTGAGTATCGACCTGGCACCACCCGCGCAGGTTGAAGTAGCCAACGCAGAAATCTGCTCGCTGGGCATGTGAAAGGGAGTTCTGTAGTGCCTCAGCAAGGTGGTCGTCGATGTTGTCAAGAATACGTGGCATTTTGGCTCCTTGAAGTGTTCTGTTCAAGGGAGGCGCAGCTCCCTTCGGTACTGCCGGTGGTGTCACTATCTGCTCAACCGCATCGCCAGCGACTTCTTCAGCCAGGAGTTGCTGTTCCAGGGGCCATTCGTCTTCAATGCTCTTGAGCACCGTGGTTGCGATGGCCTGCAACGGCCTCATTTTGCCGTCATCCAACAGCCATTTCAGCTTGTCCGCTCCCCACGTACCCGCAAGGGGCGGATCGGGGGTGTAACGGAAGCGCTTCTCACCCCGCAGAACTCCCTCTGGCGGGGGCCCCGGGAGCTGGGCCATGTGGGACATGTGGTCCGGAAGGTTGGGGACTTCCACTTCTTCATATGATCCGTCGCGGCGAATCGCGATGGCAACCATCGGTGGCCAACACGTCCAGATGCCTTTGCCGAAGACTGCGAGCAACACGCCGTTCGTACAGCACACGCACCCAAGAAACGGACGGTAGAACACCGGCCAGCTGCCATCCTTACAGGGACCGCGGTTCTTCCAGTCAGTCCAGTAGGCCCCGGCTGCCTGCGGCTCTACGTCCCAGCGGATGTAGCGTTCCATGCGATGGAGCTGCCAGACATCGGGCCACTTTCGGGTGGCATTGAGCGGCCAGTGCGGTTTCCGGTCACCGATGAAGACTTCCACTCTGTCGCTCAAACACCGGATCTTGACCACGACCCCGTCGCGGACCCAGAATGTCCCCAACACGGGGGAGCGGACGCAGTCAATGATGAACTGTGCTCGACGTGCGTCTTGCGGGGTCAGCGTGTGGGCGTCCAGAGCCCGTTGCAGGCTCTGGCAAAGCTGTTTCGACGCCTCCCGTATCGTGGCAGCGTTTCGTCCTGGATTGAAGTACCATTCGCCCTTTGTCGACCGCAGAACGTCATCAATGTGCCCGCCCCAGAGATCACGACCGACCAGTCGCGGTTCGCCGTTCCAACCCTTCGGGGGCGCCCAGCTTCCTGCGTGGTCGAGTATCGAGGAGAGTGTTGTCGCCATGCGAAAAGTGCTCCCTGTGGTGGGGACAAACGCCAATGCATAAAGACTCTGGCGGAAGCGCCGCCTATTAACCGCCCAAGTAGGTCCCGATCGCCAAAGAGCACCATAGAGCACGAGTTGCCTCGCGGTTGTCCGCACCGATCGTGGTTGCGGGACAACACGGGAAACTCAACCGCATAGGGACGAACTCCCTCGTCCCAAACCGGGTCGACCTGTCGGTAACGCTGGTACTACTGAAGGACCCCAAACTCCCATATCCGGTAGAGCCTGCCTGGCAGGCACTCGTCGGGTGTGAACCATCCCTCGGCAACTTCCGACTGCAAAGGGAACTGCTCGACCTCGCCTCGCTCTACACAATGCCTCGCTTCCCTTCAGCGTCAAGCACTGTGGGTACGGAATTGTGCCATCTCGCCAGTGTCCGGCGCTCTATGTTCCGGCCGGTGCCGGCGGATCCCAGGCACTCGTTCACAGTCAGCGAGAAGGCAGCTCCTCAAACGCCGCTCCTGCCGCCTTCGTCACGCACTCGCAACCGGGCACGTAATGCCCTCTCCCCTTCACGTCCTTCAGAACCCCATCCGAACGCAACCACCCTACGGCCAGGAAGACCATGCGCCCCGAGAGCGGCACATGCCGTTCCAGAACAGGTAGTTTCCCGGTCGGGGTAGATAAAGCTCCAGCCGTGCCTCCGGTTGCCCGGGGCACGGCCGGCGGTTTTCCTTCGGACTAGTGCAACGGGGTCGTGCTGAGGAAGGTGACGTTCATGCCGAAGTACCGGGCGGCGATGACCCGGCGGGCTTCGGACGCGTTGGCGGCGGTGATCACGTCCTCGGTGCGGCCCGTGACCATCCGTCCAAGCTCGTCGCTGACCTGGTAACTGATTCTGAATTGCGGCATTGTCCGGTTCTCCTTTGCTGTTGCTCACGTTCTCCGTCGGCATGCCGTGGGACATGCTTCGTCTAAACCTATCTTCAGGTGTTCTGGGCGACGTGTGACAGCAGGATCCATCTTCTTCTGCCGATTATTGCGAGCGAGGGGGACCGGGTAACTATGGCGTCGATCTGGCGGCTTCGTTCCGGGGCCAAGATGTCACTGAGTTGGCGCTGTGGCTGACCACCCAGCAGGTGTACTAACATCCGCATGGGCACCCCCGCCTCGGCAGAGGCAGCCGCCCGCCCGCCCTTCTCCGGCTTACCCCGTTCGTTCTCTGTTCGCTTCTTAGCGCGAAGCTGTCACGCGATCTCTCCTACACCCCCACAGTATCATTGTGATCCGGGCAATCGATGCTGTCCCAGAAAAGGAGTTTTGCACCACGGCTGACAACGACGACAATGGCGGGTTGGTGGACCAGGCAATCGCCTTCGCGATCATCGGGTTCATTCTCTATTCTTGTGTGGACGTCATCAGATCATTCGCCGGCGCGATCACCGGGGAAATTTCGCCGCTCGAACCCATCGCTTTTCTGGTAATCCTGTTGGGTTTCTGCGCGGCGAACCTCGTCATCGTCGGCCTCGGTTGTCTGGTTTATTTCATCGGCGCATGCCACACGCGCTCAATACGCGGGCATTGACAAACTGCGTGTCTCACGCTCCCACAGGATGCTCGCCGGCTGCCCCGTGATCACCAGATCCGGAAGCGTCCTTCTTCGGCAACTTCAGCAATACGGCTGATGCGCGCGCGGTCGGCGCCGGGCCGACAAGAAGCCAGGCGTAGGGCGGCGGCGAAAGCCCGAGCATCGTCATCGGTGACAAGGAGCCCGTCGTTGCTGGCGTAAGGCCCATCCCGAAGGTCCGGATCGTGGCCGAGCTGGGGATTCTCTACATCGGCAACTGTTCCGGCCGGCTTCCAGCCGAACTCCTCAGCCAGCCGAATCATCCCGAGCCAGCCGGTGTAGGTGATCTGCACATCCCGGTTCGCGTTGGAGAGCTGGAAACTCACGGAATCACTCCCCCTCTTCTTTTGGGTCGCCACTTTCTCTGTTCACTGCCCGGACGTGCCCGGTATGCCAAAGAGCGAGTTCCTCCTGATCGGGCGCCTCCGGCCCTGATCCTGCGAGGGCCACGGCAGCCAGTGCGTCACGGTGTTCGATGCCCAAATAGTGCAGGAGACACACGGCAAACATGCCTGTTCTGCCAACGCCCCCGGCGCAGTGAACGAGGACTCGTTCGCCGGACTGAATACGCTCTACCGCCGCCCTGACGAAGCGAGCAAAGGCTTCCCAATCATCCGGCACGCCGTAGTCTTCCAAGGGAAAGGAGGCCCGGGGACATGGCACGCACCCAGCCTCCAGGGCAGCGGCGTAGTCCGGAGATTTTTCCCGGATCTCGTCCATTCCGGTCAGACAGACGATTCCGTCAATCTGCATCTCCCGAGCCTGCTCCGAGAATGCGTCCCACTCCTCATATCGAGCTGGCATGCTGTGGAGGAAGAGCGCGCCTGGCGTCGTCTCCGTCAGCTGGATTCTTCTAAACACTTCCGTTCTCTCCTCGTCATAGTTGCGCTCATCCCCAAACCAGATCACAGGCTCTGCGAATGGCATTGCACATAGTATCTCTCTGACGTTGGCGTTCGGGAGCCAGGATGTCGTGTAGTCGGCTGCGCGGCTGCGCGCATCCCGGCTGAGAGGCGACCGGTGCCTTTGCCGTGGGACACTCGCGTTCGGCAATTAACAGGTCGAGCTGTCGAATGATGCGCAACTTGAGGGCTTCACCACCGTATTCGTCAGGCCAATCGACGTCTCGCCATGGCCCGGCCCAGCGCGACGTCCAGTATCTGTATCCGTCGGTTCGGTGGTGGATGATACCAGTACAGAGCACCCGTCCAACCTCGATGACCGCTTCGGGAACTCCGACAGGGCCGTTCGGCGTGAGCAGTGTCGGAAGGGGCGGACGGGGGTTGACAATCATGCCTTCAGGCAGGAAGAACGACGATCCTCTGGTCGTATGGTAGTTAAGACAGCCGAACTGCTCACGGTAGTCTGCCGTCGGTATCCAGCTGTAGTGGAAGCCGCGTTCACCCACTCGTTCCCGGGCTTCGACCCGGCCCTCGGGGGTGACGACGGTGTCCATGCCGGCCCACGGATCGGGGAAGAAGTGGAAGGGCCGTCCGGGCGGGAACAGCGGGAGATGCTTGTACCAGCTGTGGGCCGATGACACGTGGTCCGCAAAAGCCTCGATCTGCGCAGCGGTCGGTCGGCTGCAATCTCGCAGCAGATCCACATACTCCCGCATGCTCAACGGCGTCGAGGCGGGGCTCCTCACCGCTGCCAAAGCAAGTCTAGCAGACGTCATCAGACTCGATTCGCCCTGGGCAGTCTCCCTTTCATCATTCCGTTCCATTGCATCCTCCGACTTCGGTCCCTTGTCCATCATGCGTCTCCTAGGATGGGTGTTCTGAAAGCAGGATGAGGGACCGAGCTCAAGCCGAACGCCTTGGCGACCGGATGGTAGTAGGTCTTCCATTTGCGTTGGCTCTTGGTGGCCCCGGGCTTGGCAAGAAGAGACTCCCGGCTGTGCATGAAGAAGCCAAACTCCATCTCTCTCGCCCAGCGATGAATCGTGGCTGCTCCGTGAAGATGCCAATTTGGGCTGACGGCATCGACTAGCGGAGCCATCTCTGCGCTCTGTCGGAACGTCTCCAATGGATCAGACTGGATCTCGTCGATGAAGACCCATCCTTCGCCAATGTGAACGCGTAGCCAGCCGACGGTCCAGTCCGTCAGCGGATGGACGCGCCCGAGTCCTTTGTTGAGGCTCGTCCAGCGGTCGATAAGGGGGCGAACCGTCGGGTCATTGCGCAGGAGCTCCTCAAAGCAACCGCGCGCGTTGACCCGAAGGACCAACTGCGATGCCCTGAACTGTCTCTGTGCTCCTGTCCAGCGTCCTGCGCTGATACTGAGCCCTGAGGGGCGCTCGACGGCAGTCATGTCAGCGACGGTCAGGTAGTTCCGCGCATCCAGCCGTGGGATCAACTCGTCTTTGAACTTCATGGTCAGGCCTGGCCAACGCTTCTTTGCCTCCGACCAGGGGATTTCTGAGCGTCCCTCCGCTGTGATCTCATCTGCAATGATCGCGAGGCGTTCCTGAAGCTCGCCGACAATCTGTGGAAGGCGGCCTTGGCAGCCAGGAAGCAAGGCGGCCATGAAACGGCGGCGGTCGGCAGCGACCCGTCGGCTTCCCCGAGCGGCTTCCCGCTTTTGAGCCCGTTTTTTGTCTCGCTCGACGACGTAACGCGACATGCTCTCCGCAGCCGCCCACCCCTCCATCTGCTCGATGTCGACATCCGTCAGGAAAGGCCAAACGAGAAGGAGCGTTGCCTCCAGCCAGTCTCCCGCGTTAAAGTCGACATCGTCCGGAGTCAACCCATGGATCAGTGGATCAACCGTGTCGCCGGGGCGTGTGTTCGTCCTTTCGAGAACGAAGGCGGTCAGTCCCTCCCCCAAGCGCATTGCCGCGACCCGGGTGCTGATCAGGTCATACTTGAAGTGCCAGGGACAGCTGTCCGCGACTTCCAGGCTGCGGATGAAGAAGTCTTCCTCCGCGGTAGCATCATACAGGCGACGGAGAGCCGGCGCGGGGATGGTGTGCTTCCGGCAGCGTTTCTGCAGAGCGGCGAGTGCGTTCGAAAGGTCGTCCCAATCCGGGTTGATGAGAACGCGACGGTTGTTGGGAACGAGCTCTCTGAGAAGCTTTCTGCCAATGCCCGGGCGGACATAGTCTCGCGCCATACCGTTTCCTCCTGCGTCTGTGGTCCGGGAATGCCTGATCGCCACCAGACCTATGGGAGGATGAACTCAGGGTTGTGACAGGCAGGAGGGGCTCCATCTCAAGTTCGGGAACGACCACACATGGCATCCAGGAGAAGGCCAACCGACACATCTCCAGGCGATGGCGCTCATCGATCAGTCCCTTCTTCCCGCACTCGTTCCCGTTCGGCACCAAGATCACCCGGTGGTAGCGCCCCGTCCCCAGCAACGCTTCGACCAAGGCCACATGGTGGTTCCCGACCGGGTTGAAGCTGCCACCGTAGACGGCAATCCGCATCGCGTCACTTTGCCCCATGATCTCGTTCATTCTTCGCAAACGGAAGACAGCCCTGCATCGGCGCCGGGTGTTTTCGCGACGTCGTGACCATCGGGGTCCTGAAACGGTACCCTTGGTAGCGTTCATCCGGCACACGCCACCCGTCCTCTTCGCGCCCGGCAATGAGGTCTCCATGTTCATCCACCAGCGCATTCCTCTCGTCGTCCATCGCCACCCACTCGAACGGCCCCAACGCCACCCAACCCTCGCAACACACATGGACCCAGATTCCTCGCGAACGCTGCTTCATCGAGATTGCCCCTCTGGCGATTTCAGTGATGTGACCTGGTTTCTCCTGCTAACAGACACTTGGCCGCATTCACTGACAAGGCCTTTTGACCGAATCGGTGATGCATGGTATGGCCCCGAAACCCGGCAGTCAACTCTCTCGCCACAGGTATCTCGAGCGAATGGCACAGTCGCTGACCCCGGCTGGAAATCAGACCGATCCGTTAGGAGGAAATGGGCATGTTACAAGGGTACCTAATCCCTGATCAAGACCCACTTGACGGGTTTGACAGACTCCTCAGCCGCACGCGACTCAGTTGCAGCGGCTGCAGCGGCATTGGCTTGAATGAGCGTCCGTAGCGTTTTCTCTTGCCGGTCCCGGATGGCGACGGCCGCCTCGCTGTCTGTGTGTGTGCTCCTTCTAAGCCAGGTCCCTCCGGAAGACCTCAAGGAACTCCTGGAGGGATTTCAGGTCCAGCCTGTCTATGCTCATGCTACCGGCAGCACCCTCGAGTTCCCGTCGGAACGCACTCAGGAGAGCTTGGCGTTCCTCACGAAGCGTGCGGACTTTGCCTTTTAGGTGGCTTTGGCGGGGACGGTGCCATTCGAGTTCAAGCTTATCCCTCGTGGAGAGGATGTCTCGGTTGATCTCCCACAACTCGTCGCGAAGCTCGTGGAGACGTTCGACAGTCGATGCTGGAGTGCTTTCCAGTGATGCTCTATCCGAGACAGACTCCCGATCGTTCGGCGGGGATCTGGGCGTCGTTCTGTCTGCCCCAGTTTGCGCTCCGGGGCCATATTCCTCTGCGGCCAGACGGGCTGGGCCAACTGCGCCCGCACCAGCTGTGAAACCGGGGGAGAGGAGCTTGTCATGAACTGCTTCAGGAACTGCAGGCGTGACCGCCCCGTGTCTCGCAGCAGAGGCGTCGCCTGTCGGGTGCCGTGCCCCATGTTGACCTGAATACGTGGGTGTGCGGGTCATTGTATGTGTTGGCTGCCCCCGATCTACATCGACTGCAGGCGTCGTTTCACAGGTCCCCCTAGCGTTGGCGGCTGGTTGACTGACACCTGCATTGCCTCCGACACTGTCGGAATGCTCTGTGGCCAGCGTCACACTTCCCCCTCGGCCACACCCAAGGGTGATCCTCCTTTGTCTGAGCAACTCTCCCTTCACTGCGTCATACACTTCCGCGTTCCAGGCGAGTGCTTTCCGCAAGCGCGTGTTCCCAGCGTGCCCTCCGAACTGCTGCAGTTCCCGGATGAAATCGCCCTCCCTGTCGGAGCGTTTCGTGGCCCCCCTGACCTCGGGACGACCGCCGGAATCGCTCAGAACCTTGGCGGTTTCCGCCGTTCCTTCTGGGGAACCGTCACTCCGAGACCTCCCGTCACGCCGTCCCACTCCTTCTTGCTTTCCTGCCTCCGATTTTGACAAATCATCCTCTTCATTGAGTTCGTCCTCGAAAAGGGCATAGCTGTCCACGCGGAAAGGTCTGCGAGTTACGCCCGGTTTGCCGCTGGAAATGCATGCAGCGATCTGGTCAGCGAAGTGATCCATTGCCGGACAGCCGCGGCCACTAAGGGTGTCTGCGAATCCCTGCAGGGCCGAATCGTACGAACCATTGGCCAGCATCGCATCCAGAACGTGTTCGACGGGATTCCATTCGACGTCCCACCAATCATCGTCAGGATCATCTTCTTTCGCTTGTCTACATTCCTCCACCCGCTCACAGATCTCTTGCTCGACCAGCTCCCATCCGCTCGCATCCAGGCGCATGGAACCGGTACCAACGAAAGCCCGGAACGCTTCCATGGCGGCATCCGTGTATTCACTGTAACCGCCCCGGCCTCGTGCCTCAGAAAGCAACCTGGTGGAAACGGTGGGGTAGGCAGCCAGTGCCGATGCCTTGGAGTTGAGGTAACCAACGCCTTGCTCAGCGGGTGAAAAGCCTGTCGGACTTCCTTCGTCGTCAGTGAAATCCATGCACCACAGGCAGAAATCGATAACGGAGTCCAGGTGGTTGTCCGACAAGACGAGGCCCTTTTGGGCCATTGCATCGAGGGAAAAGAAGAAGGCAGCCGAAGCCCACGTATCGTGTTTCATAATCCAGCCCGGAGCTCTCTCCAGAACCAGCTCAATTGCATTCTGGTCATCGAGGATCTCGGGTGTGCCGTAGAGATACCGCGCAATCTCCCAATCGCCCTGCCAGGATGTGAGTGGCAAAACTCTCCGGCAGAGGTCAAACGCCTCCCACTGCCCCTCTTTCCCAGGCTCTTCGGACCCGTTCCCGAAGCCAGCATCGGGCAATAGGGATAAAAGGTCCCTTATGAGCTCCGGAAACTGGGGGAGTTCGTTGACGAAACTCGGATGGGTATCAGACATCGCATGCAGAAAGGCTGCCCAACCTGGCTCCTTCGTGAGATCCATCGCATCTAGGAGCCGCCGTCTGCACTCGTCGTTCGGCCAAAGCAGCAACCAGGCATGGGCCAGAGCAGGTTGGTTCCCGGGAGTGAATTCCTTTGGCCGCGAGGCCGGTGGGCAGAGGCCGTTTAGATCATGCGGCGCCATGCTCTCGATGCAACGGGTGAGAAGAGCGGGCACTTGAGTCAGCACTCTGAGAGACCAGGCTCTGCTGGGCCAGAGAAGCCGGGACAGCGCTCGGAAACAGAGCGGCGCGCTTGTTTCTTCGATCACGCATTGCAGCCGTTCCAGGTTCTGGGCAACGCTGCTTGCGGTCAGCGCGTTAAGCAGGAACTGGGCTACGACTCCTTCGCCTTTCCAGTCGCCGTTGACAACATGGAAAATCAGTCGGTCAGGATCATCAAATGCGGCTTGGAGACACACAGAGATATCTCCGCAAGTTCCTTTCCCAAAGGGAAGCCCCAATTGGGAACCCTGACAAGCGCTCTCCATCGTGCGGAAACCTTCCAGCGCTTTGCGTAGTTCGCCTTTCTCACAACCCGCGTTCGGGACAGGCTGGTTCCGCATCTTCCATAGATTGGACAGCCTCTCCCGTTCACCTTTGCCTAGCCTGTGGAAGCCGCAGGAGGGCACGCTTTGGCATTCTGCGCAGACACGCTCGGAGTCTTTCCGTCTCGACTGCAGGTATCGGGCGCAGGATGCTAGCACTTGGTTTTCAGTCGATACGGGGGCGTACAGGGCTCTGTGCAAGATGAGCCGGTTTCTGTTGCCCACAGCATGGGGCCGAAGAAGAGCACCCAGCTCGCTGGCCCCCTCGGTAAGCCACTGTTCAATCAGGCGGCACAACCCTTCGCTGTCCTCGACGGCTGGTCCCAACAGGTCAAGCAATCTGGTCATAAGAGCATCGCATTCCATGTCTTGCTCATGGGCGACTTCGTGGCATGCCTCCCGATAGAGTTCGGGGATCTTCGTCTGCAGCTCCGTGCTCACGGTCCCCCCCCGTATACGGAACAAGATTTCGCAGATTAGCTCAAACGTGTCCACTGCAGATTCTCCCATTGGTCGGTAGCTGGACTTCCATTCTCGGCTCTGACTGTACACGCAACCTTTTCCTCACTACTGCGGGGGAGCGTGTGCATTTCCCTCATGTGTGAGATGTCTGCTTGCCCTCGTCATCTGCTGACCAATCCCGTCGAATCTGCATCAACGTGTACTGGGAGTTGTCGACGAACACTTCCTTGCCATTGATGACGTGCCAACCATATCCTCGGGCGCGGGGCGGCTGGTGGGTGAGGTGCGCCGTACCTGTTGCGAGGAGAATGGGCTGGTACTCCGGGGTTGCGAACTTCTGCCGAAGTGCCTGCTCCATGACTGCGTGTTTTTCTCGTTCCCATTTCTCCAGCTGTTCATCGTCGAGCCGGATGTACTTCCGGCACTTCCTCGCTTCCAGTCCCGTCTTGCACTTCAGGACTTCCTTCACCCCATCGTGAAGTCCGTTGACAAAGTACTTGCCAGCCTGGAAAGCGGCCTCCACGCTACTGAATTCCAGTTCCTGCCCGTCGAGACCGAAGGGCATTCGGATGGGGCAGCATGCGAAGTTGGAAAGCGCCTGGCGCCAGTTGGTCCCGAGCCGTGGGAGATCCATGTCGCTTCCAGCCCCTTCTTCCGCAGCTCCCTCGCCTGGAGGGACGTCTTTTGAGCGATGGGTGAACATGATTCTCGTTGCGTTTGGTGGCACTCCCAACTCGTCCAGGCGCTTCCGCATCTGCGCAACGGCCAGTTCCTCGTTGATCCCCTGCTCACCCATTGACGGCTTCCCCAGGCTGGATGCGTTTCGCAACTTCGTCGATTCCGAGTGCGGGTTCTCGAGAGTGGATGACTGCGTGGCAATTGGGGCAGACCGGGCGGAGATCCGTCACTGGGTCAACATTGTATTCAGCCCCAATCTCCTTCAAGGGCTTCACGTGGTGAACATGGATGATGCCCTGCGCATCTTCACCATACACGTCGCCCGAAGCGAACCCGCAAACAACGCACCGGGGTCCGTAGTGTTCCAGGCACCGCTGACGCGCTTTCGGACTCCGTTCGAAGGCATTGACTACAATCTTCTTCTTGGC
>JABGOW010000431.1 GCA_018645275.1 Verrucomicrobiota bacterium | reverse complement strand
CGCTCGCCCCAGTTGGCCTCCCCGGGGAGCGCCAAGTCTCAGTTCGGCCCCCTCCCTTTCCTGGCGAGTTGCCATGAGTGGCATGCGGCCTGTCGGGGTTGTCACCCACGGTGTATGGAATCGCGACTCGGGATGTTCCCTCCGTTGTCCATCCTTGCCAGAGGGGGAGTGCATGTCGAGAAACCGAGCTCACGACTCGCGGCATAGCCTGTTCCCGAGTTTGGGGTGGCTGGCATGCCTCCTCCGCCCCAAGCGCAGGGAACGGGCTTGCGGGAACGGCACGAAGGTGCACGACCAACAGATGCATATAGCACTGTCTGTCATCCCAGTCAGGACGAGTTCCAGACCACATATTGCGGCGGCTTCCTGTCAGTTGTGCACCTTGCCCGATCCCGGTTGCCAGGGCGCTCGTACTGAGCGTCCGTTGCCTCAAGCTCGGAGGCTAGCTCGCTTCGTTCTTCCGACGGTCGCCTTCCCCTCTCATGGGCCCAACACCAGGCACCGCTCTGTCTTGGCCGATAGGGTGTCTCCAGCATCCACCGTAGCCCACGGGCCGCCGTTGCACTGCTGCGCACACTAGGCTCTTCATTTTACATAATCCAGAAATGCGTATCTTATAGATTGACAATGTAAAAGACGGGGTTACTTTCTCGACCAGTGGCCAAGACAACTACGGAGCTCCCCATGGCTGAGAATGAGTCCCTCGATGTTCAGAAGACCCGCCGTTGGCAGTCGGTCTGGGAACGTATTGAGATTGGGGCCTCGGCTAGCGATGTCGCTGATGAGTTCCAGAGCTGCCTGCGGAAGGTCTTTGGGCGCCTGTTCAGGCTGGGATTCCCGTTACGGGCTATGCTCGAGTCGTTCGGAGATGCTCCGTCTCTGCATGAGGTAGTGCGCGAATGCGATGGCACCCGGGACTATGCACAACTGCTTGAGTTGGCGGCGAATCAAGGAGGCGATCCGTTGAGCATCACAGAGCACTGGCTTGACAGCGTGTTTCATTCCCTGATGGATCAGTTCAGGCTACTGGCTGTCCCAAGCGCTGCCTACCCGACGGTCGGAGAATTCGAGGCGGGTCGCAGCAAAGTGAGGCAGGCCTTGGCTCCCCTGTTCCGAGATGTCGGCAAACAGCTTCTGCGAGATCCGGACAAGACTCCGGCCATGAGGATGCAGCTTCGGGTTGTGCCTCTGGACCCACACCAGTTGCTGCTACCGTTTCCTCCGGACACCTACGGCCCCCCTGTGCAACAGCGCCCTTCGGCAAGACAGGCCAGTCTTCTCAGCATGTCGCTTCTCGGCCCGCAGAAGTCCAGGAGTGAGTCCCGTGCGCAACGGTAGGTTCAGTTTCTCGTTCCGGTCGGCGATGGGATCTGGAGAACTGGTCTCCGGTCGCGATTTCCGGATCGACGATGCTGGCCTGTGTGAGTCCCTGCTGTCAATCCTCTCTCCCCGTCTTGAGGACCTCGTCCACATCGCCATGGCCGTCTACGTGGCGGACCGTCTCAGCAAGCGCAACGCGCGTCTCGTGTGGCAAGGCCCAGCACGTGACATTGATCTAGCGGTCCAAGTTCTCGATCCTGAATTCTGGCGTTCTGAACCCGTTAGGAAGGCCATTATTGACGTTGTTGATTTCGTGAGCGGCGACAGGTGGAACGTTGAGTTCGTGCCCGCAGAGGGTGACACCAAACCCGAGGTATCCCCTTTCCTTAGCAGTCTATGGCCTGAACCCCCTATTGTGTGTCTCTACAGTGGGGGGCTGGATTCAGCGGCCGGCCTGGCGACTCGTCTGCGGGCCTCCGACGGTGGCGTTCTCGCCGTAACCGCCCACCATCAGCCAGGGCAGAAGACTCGGGTTCGCTCTCAACTACGGGCTCTTGGCGACCACTACCATCGACAGATTGACTGTGTGCTAACCCGGACGACTTTGGTTCATGCGCCCAGAGCCAGCCTGCAGGAGCTGACCCAGCGGTGTCGTCCATTCCTGTTTGCGGCCCTTGGGGGCGTCGCTGCTGCGGCATCGGGCGCCCCTGCCGTCGAAGTGTATGAGAACGGAATCGGGGCGATGAATGTGCCCGCGATGACTGGCATGCTCACAGCTGGCCGCTCCACTCGCGGCTGCCATCCGGCATTCATGCGCCAGATGAGCCTACTGGTCTCGACCATAGCTGGACGGTCAATTGAGTACCGGCTGCCATGTCAGACGCTCACCAAAGCGCAGGTGGTGGCAACTCTTGCGCAGGATGGTCTGTCCGGGCTGGCCGAGAACACGGTTTCTTGTGTTCATTATCCCAGACGTGTACCGGGACCCGAGAAGAGCTGTGGGGTATGCGCCGCCTGTATTCAGAGACGACAGGCTCTGGTCAGCGCTGGGGTGCTGGAGGCACCGTCGCGCTACCAGTATGATGTTTTCGGCGGCCCGTCTGCGATCACTGGCATTCCCATGGGAGAGCTTCTCCCACTCAAAGCCGAACTGCTGCACGCTACGGATGTTTACCCGAACACCAGTAGTGACAGCATCCCTGCGCGAGTCCTTTCTCACCTAGTAGGAACTGGCATCGCCACTGACGGAGGATCCCT
>JABGOW010000546.1 GCA_018645275.1 Verrucomicrobiota bacterium | reverse complement strand
GCTCCCGCCACAACGCTCTTTAGCGCCTGGAGCGATGCATCGCGCGGCTTGCCTCTGGCCGCGGAGGTCATTCAGGGAAGCCTATGCTTCGACTTTCACTGGTGGCCGGAACTGTGTCAGGGGAACAAGGGCTTCCTCACCATCGAGGACTTCATGAATGCCACGCCGTCTATCGGGTCGGAGCTTTCCAGCATTCAGGAGAGCGCCGCTGGAGACTGTCCAAGTGGACTCAGTTCCGACGACGTCGCTGACGAGGTCCAAACGGCGGCAGAATCGGCCCTGGAGAAATTGGCTGGTCTTTCCGCCGTCGGAAATCCCGACCTGGAGGTCAACATCAAGAGCATCTATGCTCAGGCCTATCTGAGTCTCTATTACGCCGAGAAAATCAGGGCCGCCACGGCCATGGCGGCGGAAAGAAACGAGGACGCGAGAACAGCCTTGGCTAAGGCTGAAGAACACTGGATGGATTACACGAGGATCATGGACGAGATGTTCATCGGTGCGGACATGCTGAGAACTCGGAGTTTTGAAGACTGGCATGTACACGATGACGCTGTTTCAAGGGAGTACTCCGCTTTGAGCGGGGACGCGAACTGACCGTAAAGTTGAAAGGTCTTCCGGTGGATTGAACTAGAACAGCGGATTTAACAGAACGGTTGAATCATGAAATTCGCAAGCTCATCTATACAGGTAGCTTGCTATGCGCTGCGGAGACGTTTTCGCCTCTGCGGTTTTTCGTGTCGCTTGACGGTATCGACGCCTGGTCAGGCACATTGTCATTTGGCGCGCTGGTGGAATATCCTGAAATGCAAAATCCCCTCGGTCCTCCCATGGGACCTTACCAGCGAACAACGCCCGACGGCTAGGAGTTCACTCGTGAACTTGAGCATGCAAGCGTTTGGGTGAATACCGAAACAAGAGAAGCCGAAATTACCTGGCGATAGCGATTCAATAAGTAGGGATTAACAAAACCTCACGCACTCGCGTCCGTCAATCGCACGGCGTATCAAAAAGTGGAGAAACATACGATGAAAATACAACGCATCTTCCTTCAGTCAAGAAAGACGACTTTACTGTTGCTTTTGACGTTGATCGTCTTTGCGGTTCCGGGGGTATGCTTTGCCATGGGCATCGATGCGTCTATCGACGGAGATGTCCAAACTGATCCCATACAAGTAGAAACGCACGACGCGCTGAAACTTTGGTATACGCAGCCTGCAACGGAGTGGTCGGAAGCGTTGCCGATCGGCAACGGGCGGCTCGGTGCCATGATCCATGGAGGGATCGAACAGGAGCATCTGCAACTCAACGAAGACACCCTTTGGAGCGGCGGTCCTCATTGCTACGATAACCCGAACGCCTACGGACATCTCTCCACAGTGCGGGATCTGCTTGAGCGAGACAAGTACGACGAGGCGGAGGCGACCGCGGAGAATATGTTGGGGATCCACAAGTATCAGCAGGCGTATATGCCGTTGGGCGATCTGTTCCTCGACTTTCCCCACGATGAGAAGCCGAGCGATTACCGCCGCGAGCTAGACTTGCGTAACGCCGTGAGCACGACGACCTATCGCATCGGCGACGCACGCTTCACGCGTCGGGTTTTCGCATCCCATCCCGATCAGGCCATTGTCATACGACTTGAGTGCGACAAGCCCGGACAGGTCTCATTCGATCTTTCAATGACAAGCCCTCACGCATTCCAGTCTCAGTCAGTTGCTGACGACATGCTACTCATGAGAGGCCAAGTTGCTCCTCGCACCGGCGAGGGAGTGAGCGGCGCCAGGCGTTTGATCGGACCGTGGGAAGATGAAGGAATGGAGTTCGCCGCCCAGGTCAAGGTCGTGGCCGATGGCGGAACAGCTACGGCTCAGGAGGACGGAATCTCCGTCCGAGACGCCGACGCCGTGACGCTTGTCTATGTAGCGGCGACCAACTATGTCGACTATCAGGACGTCAGTGCGGATCCGGTGAAGAGGGTGGAAGACTATATCGCACGCGTCGGCGACAAGTCCTACGAACAGATCTATGAGCAGCACGTTGAGGATTATTCCCAACTGTTCGGTCGTGTGGCAATCGACCTTGGCGGCGCGGGCGCACATGAAAGCCTGCCTACGGATGAGCGACTTGAGAGGGGCAACGAGGGCGTCAACGATCCACTTCTGGCTGAGCAAGTCTTTCAGTATGGCCGTTATTTAATGATATCCGGTTCACGCCCTGGCACTCAGCCGCTGAACCTGCAAGGCATTTGGAATTACGAACTCCATCCGTCTTGGGGCAGCAAGTACACGATCAATATCAATATCGAGATGAACTACTGGGTGGCGGAGGTCTGCAATCTCAGCGAATGTCACGAGCCCTTCTTACGCATGGCCGGTGAACTGGTCGCTCCAGGCGGGAAGACCGCCGAGACGCACTATCGCGCTGACGGCTGGGTGACTCATCACAACACCGACCTCTGGCGCGGCACGGCGCCGGTCGACGGCGCGCATTGGGGCATGTGGCCGATGGGCGGGGCATGGCTCTGCCAGCATCTTTGGGAGCACTATCTCTACACGGGGGATGCCGAATATCTGGGGAAGGCCTATCC
>JABGOW010000039.1 GCA_018645275.1 Verrucomicrobiota bacterium | reverse complement strand
CGGGGCGCGGCGAGCGGGCGTACGACATTTTCTCACGCTTGCTGAAGGACCGCATCATATTCATAGGCACGGGTATTTCGGACGAGGTCAGTAACCTAATCATCGCGCAGCTTCTTTTCCTCCAGGCCGAAGATCCGGACAAAGATATCAGCATGTATATCAATTCTCCCGGGGGCTCAGTCACGGCAGGAATGGCGATCTATGACACCATGCAGTTCTTGAAGTGTGACGTGGCGACTTATTGCGTTGGCCAAGCGGCAAGCATGGGGGCTGTCCTTATGGCCGCAGGCGCCGCGAAGAAACGCTACGCGCTTCCCAATGCCAGGATCATGATTCACCAGCCGTGGGGGGGTGTTCAAGGACAGGCTGCTGATATCAGTATCCAAGCCAAAGAGATTCTCCGACTTCGCGACAGCCTGAACGGAATTCTCGCAGTCCATACAGGCAAGACCCTTTCGGATATTGAGAACGACACAGACCGTGACTACTTCATGTCTGCTGAGGAAGCGATGAAGTATGGTCTTGTTGATGAAGTGATCAAGAGCAGGAAGATCGCAAAGAAGTAGAGCGTGTGCACGACTTCGTGCCCGATGCCCACTGACCGGAGTTTCGATATGAGCCAAGAGAAAAATAAGAATTGCTCGTTCTGCGGTAAACGCCAGAACGAGGTCGGGAGGCTGATTGCCGGGCCGAAGGTCAATATCTGCGATGAGTGTATTCAGCTCTGCAATGGCCTCTTGGGGCAGGGCGAGGAACCGGAAAAGCCAGATGCCGCGGTCCACCAGTTGAAGGTGCCGAAGCCGCATGAGCTCATGAAGACTCTCGATGAGCATGTGATCGGTCACGAGCAGACCAAGAAGGTCCTTTCGGTTGCCGTCCATAACCACTACAAGCGTCTCAAGCAGGAGTCGCATTTTGCTGATGACGACACCTATAAGGACGTTGAGATCGAGAAGAGTAACATCTTGCTGATGGGGCCGACGGGGTGTGGTAAGACGCTAATGGCGAGAACGCTGGCACGTGTTCTTGATGTTCCCTTTACGATCGTTGATGCCACAGCACTGACGGAGGCCGGATACGTGGGCGAGGATGTCGAGAATGTCCTGCTCAGCTTGATCCAGGCAGCGGATGGTGACATTGCCCGCGCAGAAACCGGAATTATCTATGTCGATGAGATCGACAAAATTGGTCGCAAGACGGAGAACGTGTCGATTACGCGCGATGTCTCTGGTGAGGGCGTACAGCAGGCGCTTCTCAAGATTCTGGAGGGCGCCGTGGTTCGCGTTCCACCGGGTGGTGGGCGTAAACACCCGCAGCAGGAGTACATCAAGATCAACACGGAACACATTCTGTTCGTCTGCGGAGGTGCGTTCGTGGGTCTTTCAGATATTGTTCGCAGGCGCAAGGGGCGCGGGGCGCTTGGGTTTATTGATCAGGATGATCATAGCAGTCAGTCTGCCGCACACTTCGGGGCGGGCTTCTCTGTGGAACCCGAGGATTTGGTTCGCTACGGTCTGATCCCCGAGCTTGTCGGCCGCCTTCCGGTCATCGCGTCGCTGGCTGAACTGACCGAAGATGATCTGGTTCGCATTCTTATTGAGCCGAAAAACTGCATGGTGCGTCAGTATCAGAAGCTGCTTGCCATGGAGGATATATCGCTTTCTTTCACTGACAGCGCCCTTCGCGAGTTGGCATGTCTTGCCCTGAAACGTGGTACGGGGGCTCGTGGACTGAGAGCCATTGTTGAGCGACTGATGCTTGACGTGATGTTTGAAGCCCCAAGGTCTGTGGGTGGCGGAAGTGTCCGCATTACCAAGACGATGGTGGATCAGCATCACACGACGCCGGCTGTGATCTCCCGGGCGATGAAGGTGGCTTCGTAGAGCACCTGGGGTGCAACTGAAGTTGTGACTCGGAAACGACCTCAGAGCGTTTCTATGACGTCATTGCTCTCATCAAGAACGAGCACAAGCGGCTTGTGACTGGCGGCTTCTGCCTCGTCAATCTGCGCGAAGGCGAAGATGATCAGCCGATCCCCAACGGCCCCCTTATGTGCCGTAGCCCCATTCAGGCAGATGGTCTTCGATCCGCGCTCTCCCGGAATGGCATAGGTCTCAAAACGCTCCCCATTTGCCATGTTGGCGACGAGGATCTTCTCGTAAGCCCGCATACGCACCCCGTCCATGAGGTCTGGATCAATTGTCAGGCTGCCTTGATACTCCAGCTCGGACTCGGTAACGCGCGCGTGGTGGAGCTTGGACTTCAGCAATGTGATTAACATGGGTTCTCCTTCAAAATTTGCCTGATAAGCTATTACAGACCCGTGACACGGGCAAGCGTCAAATGGATCTTGGACATTCCCCGGTTTCTTGCCGACTAGCGGGACATGAGATCCTTCGGCAAGCTCAGGATGACAGATCCTTAAGGTTTGCTGTCATGCTGAGCGGAGTCGAAGCATCTCCCGCTTTCGCGCTCCGCCCCGACGTGCGTCGGGGTTCAAGCACTTGCTGCGGCGGGCATGTCGGCATGGCTCGCCGACACAAGTCTGTTTTACTTGTCCGCTGGTGCCATGATTTGCCGAATTCCGGCCCGGGCGCCCGCATGTGTGGGGTCGATCTGTAGAATGTCGACGAACTGCTTCATTGCCTCTACGACGCTGCCAGAGTCCATGAGCGTCACTGCCAGATTGAAGCGGGCGTTCAGATAAGTGGAATCGGTGGCAATGGCTCTGTCGAAAAGGGCCACGGCTTTGTCGTACTGCTCCAATTCCCGATAGAGGCACCCCAGGTTGTTCATGGATGGGGTGTGGTTGGGTGAGCGATCAAGCAGCAGAAGATAGGTCTTCTCTGCATTGGAGAACTGCCCGTTCTGCTTCTGGGCCGCTGCAAGGTTGTAGAGGGTCTTGTGGGAGGGGAAGATCTCGGCACTCGTCGAGAACAGCTGAATCGCCTCAGGCCACTTCTGTTGCCTGAACTTGACACACCCGAGATTGTAGTGTGCGCGTGGACGTTCCGGCCGCAGTCGAATCGCCGATTCGAAGTGGGGTATTGCTTGAGCATCCCGCCCGGCTCTCGCCAGGGCGGCTCCACAGCAGTTGTGCATCATCCAGTTGTCGCGGGTGATCGCAGTGGCATGGGAGAAGAGTGCAATGCTGTCGTGCCAGAGGGAAACTTGATTGCGTGTCCGGGAGAGGAGTGCGACGACGACGACAATGGCCAACAAGAAGCCCGCGATTTGAAGTCGCTTGGTACGTTGTCCCAGCCACGTTGACAACGACCAGACAAGCACGACGTAAAGTCCTATGGCCGGGACGTAGACGAATCTGTCTGCCATCGCGTGCCAGCCGATTTGGATCAGTCCGATGACGGGCAGTAGTGTTCCGAGAAACCAGAGCACACCCACCATTTCCCAAGGCGCTTCACGGCGTCTGCGCCATGTCCAGACCAGAGCGGCCACAATCGCGGCGAGCGATAGGAGCGTGAGGTGAGCGCTCCAGGAGCCGGGGTGGGGGTAGAGCACCGCAAGGCGGATAGGCCAGATCAGTTTTCCTACGTAGAGGAGGTAGCTCACGCAGGCATTGCTGATGCGTCCCCAGAGCGAAATGGTCGCTGTGTCGACCACGGAGCCCCCCAGCGTTTGAACGTGATACGTGATGAGTGCGGACAGTGCGGCCGGCGCGAGGAGGGGCAGTTTCTCCAGAATGGCGTTGCGCCAGCCGTTGGTCGATGTCATGGCAATGCGGTTGAGAGGCCAGATGTCGACGAGCAGCAAGACGGCAGGAAGCGTCATGAGCATGGGTTTGGCAAGCAAGCCCACGGTGAAACAGAGCAGTACGAGTGCGTAGCGCCGCAAGGTTCTATTCGCGTTGTAGTGACCGTAGGCAATAATGGTCAGCCACCAGAACACGGTGCTCAGCACATCTTTGCGCTCAGCGATCCAGGCGACAGACTCCACGTGAAGGGGGTGGATTGCGAATAGAAGCGCCACCATCGCCGCTCGAGCGGGGCGGTGGGTGAGCTGTCTCCAGCAGACGTAGACGAGTGCGACATTGAGCAGGTGCAGAAGCAGGTTGGTGATGTGCATGGCGGCGGCATCAACGCCGTGCCACTCGACGTCCAACATGAAGCTGAGCCACACCAACGGTTGCCAGGTCGATGCGTGGAAGGCCGTCAGCGCCCACTTTATGCCGTCGAGCGTAAGCCCCTTGCTCACGATCAGATTCTCAAAGACATAGAGATTGTCGTCGAAGCCGATAAAACCGCATGAGGCAACGCCTGCATAGGCGAGCCAGGCGGTGATGAGTGGTCCGGCGAGGTAGGGGGCGTGCGCTTTGACGCCGGCCACAAGACGGATCACCCACCTCTTCAGGATCGGTCGATTTGCTGCTTCACCCATTCCAGTAAGTCCCTCTGGTTCTCGAAACGTCCTTCAAGCTGGGCATCATATGCGATACGAAGCCACTTGCCAATGGTTCGGCCCTCGGGTACTCCCGCGTTGAGAAGGTCACGCCCCGTAACCCAGCGTGGGGGAAGTATCGGCTCATTTGCCATTTCGGCCCGCGCGGCCTTGAGAAACGCATAGTTGTCCAGTAGCCCATGGCTGGCCACACAGTCCAGACGCTGGAGCTCCAGCTCGGTGTCAAAGGTAGGGGCTCCCATCAGTCGCCGAAGTGTCGCTTTTCGCATCTTCTGAACATCAATGAAGTGCATATGATTGCGAACGCAGTGCTTGACTGCATCGGTCAGCTTTGTTGGGAAGCGTAGGCGCGTCAGAATGCTCTCTGCCATTTCCGCGCCGCGCTCTGCGTGGCAGTTGAATCGGATCCGATCTCCATCATGCGTTGCGGTTTGCGGTTTTCCGAGATCATGAAAAAGCGTTGCATAGGCCAGTGTTGCATCCCGAGTCCGCATGGCATCAAGCATGATTACGGTGTGTGTCAGAACATCGCCCTCAGGGTGGAATTCAGGCGGTTGCTCCTGTTCTCTCAATGCTGCCACTTCCGGCAGGATCACGGGTAGCACGCCAAGTGACTCGAGCATCAGAACGGCCTGTCCCGGATGTTGGGCTTCCATGAGCAGTCGCGTCAGCTCGCTCTGGATTCGCTCGGGGCTGATGCTTGCCACCTTCTCCGCAGTGCGACGTATGGCCTGCTCCGTTCGGCTTTCGATCTTGAATCCAAATCGGGCAGCGAAGCGAATAGCCCGGAGCATTCTGAGGTGGTCTTCCTTGAAGCGCTGATCAGCATCACCCACACAGCGGATGATGCCCCGATTCAGGTCCTCTTCGCCTCCGATAAAATCATGAAGTGTGTCTGCAATAGGATCGTAGAACATGGCGTTGATGGTGAAGTCTCGCCTGGTGGCATCCTCTTCGGCGGTCACGAACGAAACGTGCGAGGGGTGTCGCCCATCCTGGTAGTCGTGATCCTGACGAAAGGTTGCGATCTCAAACGTCCACGGGGGCCATGGGGTAACGACGACCCCGAAGCTCTTCCCCACGGCCGTAGCCCCCGGAAAGAGCGCAAGCACTTGATCGGGGTGGGCTTCTGTCGCGATGTCGTAGTCCAGCGGTTCAATGCCGAGAAGGCGGTCGCGTACGCATCCGCCAGCCAGGTAGGAGGTGTACCCCGCCTGCTGGAGTCGTTGAACGGCCGCAGTAGCGGCCTCTCGCTGCACCTCGGGCGCGGCTGTGTCAGGCTGGTTCTGAACAGACATGTGTTACGAACTCGCGGATGATTGCCGTCATGGTGGGCATCACACGTTCTGTGGTTTCCAGCACCTCATCGTGTCCGAGTGGTTCTGGCGAAACGCCCGCAGCGAAGTTGGTGATGCAAGAAATGCCGGCAACCTTGATGCCAGCGGCATTGGCGAGTATGGCTTCTGGAACGGTAGACATACCAACAGCATCGGCGCCAAGGGCTCGGTAGGAGCGGATTTCTGCAGGCGTTTCATATGTGGGCCCGGATGTAGCGAGATAGACGCCTTCCTTCAGCTCCGCTCCAGTTGCGCCGGCCGCGCTGATGAGGTCGCCCCGCAGCGTTTCGTGGTAGATCGCACTCTGGTCTGGAAAGCGCTGGCCCCAGGTTGCATCGTGGGGTCCGATGAGCGGATTGTCGCCCATGGCGTTGATGTGATCGGTAATCATCATGAGGTCCCCGGGGGTCATATCCTCAGTGATGCCTCCGGCTGCATTGGTGAGGAAAACGGCGCGGGCCTTGGCTTGGCGTGCAATGTAGACGTGAATAGCTACCGGCGTCCATCCGTGACCCTCGTACCAATGTCTCCGACCTTGGAAGATCAGGATGTCCTCGCTGCCGCTGCGACAGTGCCGCAGGCAGCCTGCATGGCCCGCGACACCGGGGGCACCCATGCCGGGGATGTTGATATAGGGAATCTCGGAAATGAGGTCGAATGCGTTGGCAACGTCGCTCCAGCCCGAGCCGAGGATCAGGACACAGCTCGCACGGGTTGTCTCCAGTCTTTCAAATACGCACTGTGACGCGTATTCCAAGGCTTCCATGTCCATGGTATCCCACTTTCCTTTCTGAATTCGTGATACAGCAGGACTCCGCTCTTGACACCTCTGGCCATGCTGCCGACTCTGTCGTCTTCACGCGAGAGCAATGCAGAATCCCCGGACTTAGTAACATGGCGACTATAGGTCAAAGCCCACCCCCTTGGAAGCTCGTTTCTCCTGAAGACTGGAATGACTGGCGATGGCAACTGCGTCATCGCCTACACGGTGCCGAAGCACTGTTTTCCTTTCTAGAGGAACGGGGCATTCATGCCAATACGTCGGCCTTGTCGGAGGCGATCTCCCGCTACCGTTTCTCTGCTGTACCGTACTATCTGTCGCTTGTGAACTGGGCCGATCCGGATGATCCTGTTCGACGTCAGTGTATTCCAGATTCACGCGAACGGGTTGACGTTCTAGATCTATCGGCAGACCCTTTCAAAGAAGTTGCATCGCGGCAGACACCGGGGGTGGTTCACCGTTTTTCGGATCGTGTTCTGTTGCTTGCCACAACGGACTGTGCCGTCTATTGCCGGCACTGCACGCGCAAGAATACGTTGGATGAGGCTCTCTGCGCGGCGGGTCCGCGATTTGATGCCGCAATCGACTATATCGAGGGGCGGACAGAAGTGCGCGAGGTGCTGATTTCCGGGGGCGACCCCCTCCTGCTTCCAACACCGCAGTTGGATGCTTTGCTGGGACGGCTGCTTGCGATTCCCCATGTGGAGGTGCTCCGCATCGGAACTCGAGTTCCCGTTGTGCTCCCGATGCGGGTAAATGTCGAACTTGTTGCCATGTTGCGCCGACACCGTCCGCTGTGGATCAATACGCAATTCAACCATCCGCGCGAGCTGACCCAGACGGCCCTGGCTGCTTGCAGCAGTCTTACAGAGGCCGGGATACCGGTTTCTAATCAGAGCGTGCTCCTGAAGGGAATCAATGATCGTGTGTCTGTGATGCGGGAGTTGTGTGCCGAGCTGCAACGAAACCTGATACGGCCCTACTATGTATTCCAGTGTGATCCGATTCGTGGCATCTCCCATTTCCGTACAGAGCCGTCAGTCGGGGGCGCGCTGGAGCGAGAGTTGCGGGCGGGGTTGGGGGGGCTATGCCTTCCCCGATTTGTCGCGGATGTCCCGGGGGCGCCGGGCAAGACGCCACTAACCTAGCAGCCTGTCGGACTTAGATGAGAACACGCCAGTCGTAAGTCTGACGCCCCAAGCAGCCGCTAACGTTTATTGATAAAGCGTACAGGCTGCTAATAGGGTACGGATAAGTGGAGAAAGAGGATGTCGTAGGCATGCTGGTTTGCTACACTTCGGCATGAGCACACGACTAATCAATATTGATCGGCAGACACCTTGCTTGCCCTCCGAAGCCTTGCGCGAAGGAAGGTGCTTTTGCCACCCGATTTGCGTGACTGGGTGCCGGTGCGGCACAGGGTTCACTTCATTGTTGAGGCGATTGAGCGTCTGGATCTGAACTGTTTTCGGGTTAACTGGCGAGGGTGCGGCAGCGAGCACTCGGCAGTGAGCTACAAGCGTGCGGGGGAAATGATCGAACTGCTACAGACGGAAGTTGAGACTCTGGTGAAGAAGGCTGAGGATGCGGATTCGACACCGCTCGATGATGGGCTTTCGATTCCCGAAGAGATCGCGAGGCGCGAAGATCGCATCGCAAAGCTGGCATACAACATGAGGCGGATGTTTAATCTGGTCGGGGAGAAATCCCTTCCAGAGGCGGGGTGGTTACACAATTATGGATATTGAGGCCTGTCGGAGGGCTCTCTCGACCAGGAATCGACGTCAAGATCCGTTGAAGGGGGTTGCCAAGGGCTTCGCTACCTGCATTTCCCTTTATTAGCAGCCTGTAGTCGCAACGCACCCCGATGATGATCAGCAGAACGCAAAAATCAACTCGGCGCACAGTTTTTCTAGGACCGACAGGCTGCTAGAGATGAGGAGAACAACGGATGGGCGATACGGAGTTCCAGAAGAGGGTATACGAAGCCCTGATGCTTGTCCCAAGGGGATACGTCACCACTTACAAGGCTCTCGCGGCGGCCGTGGGGTGTGGGTCTCCGCGTGCGGTGGGGCAGGCCTTGAAGCGAAACCCCTACGCCCCAGAGGTGCCCTGTCATCGGGTTATTGCGTCGGACTTGAGCATTGGCGGGTTCCAGGGGGCATCCGCGGGGGCTCGCATCTCAAAGAAACAGGCGATGCTTGAAGCGGAGGGTGTCCACTTCGTGGATGGTCGCCTCTCTACCCCTGACCAGTGTTTCCGCTTTTCCGACGCGTCCCGTTAGTGCTGGTCGTTCTTGGGATGGGAAGATCAGATGAAGGGGGAGAGCCGTCTGAGGCGCTCGACAATGTCTGGCATGTGGGCCAGCACATAGGCAACGTCATCCTCGGTCGTGTAGCGGCTCAGGCTGAAGCGGATGGTACCATGGGCGGCCGTGAATGGGATTCCCATTGCGCGAATGACATGTGAGGGCTCCAGAGAACCCGAAGCGCAGGCTGACCCCGAGGACGCCGCAATCCCCAGATCGCTCAGATGGTAGAGAATGGCTTCGCCCTCAATGAACTCGAAGCTAATGCTGGATGTGTTCGGGAGTCGTTTGGCATTTGCGCCATTCACTCGGGTATCGGGGCAGGTTGCGAGGATTCCGCTCTCAAGCTTGTCGCGTAGGTTGGCCACTAAGGCCTCGTTTTTTGCCACTGCCATTCTTGCCAGTTCGCATGCTTTGCCCAAGCCCACGATATAGGGCACATTCTCTGTTCCTGCGCGGCGGCCATTCTCCTGGTGCCCCCCAAGCATGAAGGGCTTCAGCTTCGTCCCTTTTCGAACGTAGAGTGCGCCAACTCCTTTCGGCGCATGCAGTTTGTGACCGGACAGGGATAGCATGTCCACTGGGATCGTGCTGACATCCACCGGGAGTTTTCCCACTGCCTGCACCGCGTCAGTGTGCATGACACCTCCAGCTTCCTCCACGAGCGCAGCGATTTCGTCAATCGGCGAGATGACGCCGGTCTCGTTGTTTGCCCACATGACACTGACGATGGCAGGGCCGTCACCGAGCGCCTTCTTGAAGGCATCTAGGTCCGGTTCCCCATTTCCATCAACCGAAATCTCAAACTCCCGGTAGCCATGCTCCTTGAAACGGCGGCAGGGCTGCAGGACGGCGGGATGCTCAACGCGGGTGGTGATGATGGGCCAGTCGGTGCCCTGAGCCTCCGCTGTTCCACAAATGGCCGTATTGTTGCTCTCCGTGCCACAGCTGGTGAACAGAATCTCCGAGGGCTCGGCCCCGATCAGGGCGGCGACTTGCTCGCGGGCCTGGTCTATATGTTTGGCGACTTGACCACCAAAGAAGTGCATGCTTGAAGGGTTTCCCCAGAGTTCGGAGAAGAACGGTAGCATGGCCTCGGTGACTTCGGGAGCGACTCGCGTCGTGGCGTTGCTGTCGAGATAGACGGTTTGCATGGTCACTTCTCCTCCTCCACCTCGATGGCGTCGTCGACGAATTCGCGCAGTTTGGCCTCAACGACATCCTTCATGGTGAACTCTGCCACCTGACATCGCGAGCACGCGCCTCTGAAGGAAACCACGACGGTCTTGCCCGCGACGTCAACCAACTCCAAGTCGCCACCGTCCTTCTGTAGTAGCGGTCGGACTTCTCGATCCAGTGTTTCCTGGATAAGTTTGAGCCGCTCGACGATTGTCATCCTGCGGCTCGGGGCCTCCGCGTCTGTCTGAGTTTTCGTTTCAGCGGCGGCTTCCAGCAGATCCTCTATCTCCTCGGCGCAGCCACCGCAACCGCCTCCCGCTTTCGTGTGGTTCGTAACCTCTTCGACGGTGCGCAAGTTGTTCTCGTTGATGGCTCTCGTGATTTCCGCTTCCGTGACGCCAAAGCACCGGCAGATGACCTTGCCTTCCAGCTCCCGCTCGGCGGTACCGCCGGTCCGGTAGTTCTCGATTGCGGCTTCCAGTGCTTCACGGCCCATGACGGAGCAGTGCACTTTCTGATCTGGCAGTCCGCCGAGATAGTCGCCGATGTCTCGGTTTGTAATCTGTGAGGCCGCTTCCAGTGACATACCTTTGACCATTTCGGTCAGTGCAGAGGAGGATGCAATGGCGCTTGCGCAGCCAAATGTTTGGAATGTTGCGTCAGTGATGATCTCGTCTGAGTCGACCTTGATCATGAGTTTCAGGGCATCACCGCAAGCCAGTGAGCCCACTTGGCCCACCCCGTCTGCGTCCTCAAGAACGCCCACGTTGCGCGGGTTTCTGAAATGGTCGAGCACGGTTTCGGTATAGTCCCACATGGTTCATTTCCTGAGTTGATCTGCCAGCCCCTTTTGGTTGCGGTGCAAGTCCTGGGGCAGTGAAGCAAGCACGTTAGCGGGTGAGCGGAGGTGAATAAAGGAGAAATCGCAGGTTTGGGCAACGTAGGGTTGCTTTTCTGAATGCTCACAGTATGCTGGGGCTCCACTTTCTTTTCGGAGATCCGAAAGCTTAGAGAACCTTGTAAAGAGGACTGTCATGTCGATTGCCTTGGATGCTATTTTGGCCTACCACTCCGGCGGTAAGGTGGGGATGTGCTGTACGAGCCCGTTGAACAGTGTTGAGGACCTTTGTCTGGCCTATACGCCCGGCGTTGCAGAGGCCGTGAAGGCAATTGCGGCAGAACCCTCGGCCATCTCCCGCCTGACGGCAAAGGATAAGCTTGTTGCCGTGGTATCTGACGGCACGGCAATCCTCGGGTTGGGGGATCTGGGCGCAGAGGCGAGTATTCCCGTGATGGAGGGGAAGGCTGTCCTCTTCAAGGCCTTTGGCGATGTCGATGGTTGGCCGGTTCCTCTCAATCACTGCCGCGTTGATGGAAAGAACACCGGACCGACGGATCCCCAACGTGTGATTGATGCGGTCGCGGCTATTGCGCCAATGTACGGAGGCATCAATCTTGAGGATATTGCTGCACCGGCCTGTTTTGAAATCGAAGACCGCCTGGATGAGATGCTTGATATTCCCGTGTTTCACGACGACCAGTGGGGGACTGCCGTGATTACGTTGGCGGGGGTCATGAACTACTGCCGCCTGTGTGAGCGAGAGATGAGTGAGCTCAGGATTGTCATCAACGGAGCCGGCGCCGCCGGGATTCGCATTGCAGAGATGCTGAAGACAGCGGGGGCGGGGTATGTTGTTCTGTGCGATTCACGAGGGGTTGTGCGATCGGATCGTACCGACCTGAATGCCAAGAAGCGTGAACACGCGGTGGAGAGTACCGCCAGCACCGTTGGCGAGGCCCTGCGCGATGCTCATGTCTTCGTGGGTGTTTCGGTTGCGGACTGCATCAAGCCGGAAGAGGTCGCGGCGATGGCCTCATATCCGGCCATTTTCGCGATGTCCAACCCCGTCCCGGAGATACGCCCCGAGCTCGTGGCAGAAGCAATGGGCGAGCGACCCTATGTCATGGCTACCGGACGATCCGACTATCCCAACCAGATCAACAACGTGCTTGGTTTCCCGTTCCTGTTCAGGGGGGCACTCGAAGTGGGGGCAACCACGATCAACAAAGCGATGAAGGTGGCCGCAGCCGAGGCCCTTGCACGAGTCGCACGCGAACCCATTACAGAGGAAGTACAGCGCTACTACCCGCTCGAAAAACTAGAACTCGGCCCCGACTATGTCATCCCGAAGCCTTTTGATAGTCGACTGTTCGTCGAGGTGTCGACGGCGGTTGCGACCGCGGCAGCGGAGTCTGGTGTAGCACGGGATGCACCCGCAGCCGGCGTCGTGAGGCAGCTTCTTGAAGCCCGCAATGCGTTACGCCGCGCAACCTGACCCGTGAGGAGATCGAACATGAAGCGATTGTTTTGGATGTTGATGGCAGCTCTGATGTCGACCGTTGTATGCCATGCAGAAACGGTCAGGCTTGATGGTGTTGCGGCCTATGCAAATGCGCATGTCATTACGATGAGTGATGTGCTTGGCAGCTCTCGCGAGCTACAGGAGATGATTGCTCGTGGTCAGGGGGGAGAGGACCTTGACGCGGCCTATCAGACGGCCATCAACGAGGTGGTTGCCCGCAAGCTCATTCTGGATGCCTACGAGAGCCAGGACAAGATGAGTATTCCAGACGCGGCTGTGGAAGAGCGAATCAACACGATTGTTCAGAATATGTTCGACGGGAATCGCAGCCATCTGTTTGACGCCCTTGCGCAGGATGGTCTGAGCGAGCGCGCTTGGCGTGACCAGATTCGGGAGCAGCTTATTGTTGGCGCCATGCGCAATCTTCGCGTTGATAGCAAGGTCGCCGTTTCTCCTCTGGCTGTGCGTGAAGCCTATGATCATTGCCCGGATGACTACGCAACGCAGCCGAAAGCGAAGGTTCGCATGATCATCATCTCAAAAGGCGCGTCGGAGGAGGAAGAGGCGACTCAACAGGCCAAAGTCGATGCCGTGTTGGAAGGAATCAAGGCCGGTGGCGACTTTGCCGAGTTGGCGATTGCGAACTCCGAAGATGGCCATGCTGTCGACGGCGGGGATCGCGGCTGGCTGGAACGGGATATGTTGAGGGATGATCTGGCGGAAGTGGCCTTTTCGATCGGTATTGGGGAGGTCAGCGATGCCGTGGACATCGGCAAGCAACTTTGCATTGTGAAGGTTGAAGATCGCGTCGATGCCGAGCGCATTTCCTTTGAAGAGGTGCAGCCTGTGATTGAGCGTAAGCTGCGCATTGAGCAGTCACGGGATCTCTACGATAGTTGGATTGCCCGCCTGCGTAAGAATGGCTATGTGAAGATCGTGAGCAAGAGCTTCACGCGATGACCTCCCTGAACCTCACGCACCTGTCCGATGTCCGGACACTTGTGACGCAACTTGGCTTCCACCCAAGTCGCGCGCTGGGGCAGAACTTCCTCGTGGATGGGAACATCCTCGATATTCTCATCGACTGCGCTGCTGTCGTCCCTACAGATCGCGTTCTGGAGATTGGGCCCGGGCTTGGCGTTGTCACGGAAGCCATTTTGGATCGCGCTCAATCCGTTGTGGCTGTCGAGAAGGACCACCGTCTCTACGCCTATCTTCGGGAGGCCCTGGCTGGATACAAGCAGCTTGAGCTCATTCAGGGCGATGTCCTGGAAGTGGGCATCCCTGCGCTATTAGCCCGTGGCGTCGACAAGGTTGTGTCGAATCTGCCGTATTCGGCAGGCAGCCGTATCCTTATGGATCTCGTCTGCGATGCCAATGCCCCTCGCGGCATTGTGGTTACCGTTCAGCTTGAAGTGGCTCAGCGCATCGTAGCGGAGCCGGGAAGCAAGACCTACGGCCTGATGGGCGTGTGGTGCCAATTGCACTGCGACGTCGCGCTGACGAAGGTCATCAGTCCAAACTGCTTCTGGCCACGCCCGGACGTGAAATCTGCCATCGTCGTTCTGGAGCGGCGCGAATCGCGCCTGCTGTCTGAAGCCCACGAGCCTTTATTCTACCAACTCACACGCCATGCCTTCCAGCAGCGCCGTAAGCAGCTGGCTTCGTGTTTGGCAAAGGCTCCACCCCAGCTTGCGCTTGATGCTAATGCTGCACGCGAGCTCTTGGTCCAGGTTGGTGCCGAACCCACGGCTCGCCCGGAGGCACTCACGATCGAGCAGTGGTGTCGACTGACTGATCGCATGGCGTCATCCTAATGCGGAGTGAATGGAGGTGGCCCGCCCTCGGGCCGCTCTTCCGGGGCGAGGGCGCCCCAGCTCCATTGCTGCAAAGCGAGCGTTGCTGCGGGTATGGAGGTGGCCTGCCCCCGGGCCGCGAATTGAACTCGGCAGTTATACTGCTGTATGCGGACTCAGTCGTCCGCCATCAGGCTTCAAAGAGCTCGGTTGAGAGATAGCGTTCGCCGGAGTCGGGAAGAATGGCCACAATGAGCTTTCCTGCAAACTCCGGCTGGGATGCAAGTCTGGCAGCAACGGCGGCCGCGGCTCCGGAAGAGATGCCGGAGAGCAGGCCCTCCTCCCTCGCGAGTCGTCGGGCGAAGCTCAGGGCGGCCTCTGTTGAGACCTGTTCAACGCGATCTACGAGCTTGAGATCAAGTGTATCGGGGATGAAGCCCGCCCCGATGCCCTGAATTCCGTGGGGGCCGCCCTCGATCGGGAGTCCCGCCAGTGCCTGTGAGATCACAGGGCTTGAATCGGGTTCCACCGCAACCGTTGTCACGGCCCTGCCCTTGGCTTCCTTGAAGAAGCGGGATAGCCCTGTGATGGTGCCTCCCGTACCGACTCCCGAAACCAGGACATCAATTCTGCCTTCTGTCTGTTCCCAGATCTCGGGTCCTGTCGTCTTGAAGTGACTTTCGGGGTTGGCTGGATTCTTGAACTGGTGGGGCATGTAGTAGGATGCAGGATCTGATGCAACAAGCTGTTCGGCCTTTGCAATGGCCCCCGGCATGCCTTTCGGACCTTCCGTAAGAATCAAATCAGCACCGAGGGCCTTTAGAACTCTGCGGCGTTCCAAACTCATCGTTGCCGGCATCGTGAGCGTCACCTTATACCCGCGCGCAGCCCCCACGAATGCCAGGGCGATCCCCGTGTTTCCACTTGTGGGCTCGACAATCTCCATGCCCGGCCTCAGCAACCCGCGTGCTTCGGCATCCCAAACCATGTTGGCCCCAATCCGGCATTTCACGGAGTATGCAGGATTGCGACCTTCTACCTTCGCGAGCACGGTCGCCTGATCTCCGACGACGTGGTTGAGCTTCACAAGTGGCGTATTTCCAACTGAGAGTGAATTGTCTTCGTAATATGACATGTTGTCCTCCCCTGTGATTTATGCAATGTCCAACAGTTCTAGATGTTCCAGTTGCGGTTGTGCAAGCCGCATTCTTTGTGTTCCGCCTGTTCCCACCACCAGCGTCCTGCGCGTGGTTCTTCGCCTGCCCTCGCGGGGCGTGTGCAGGGCGCGCAGCCGACAGAGAGGAAGCCTCGATCAAACAGATGGTTGTACGGGAGATCGTACTCGCGCACATAATCCTGCACGCGGTCCCAGCTCCAGTCGGCGATGGGGTTGATCTTCACAATGCCGCCATGCACATGATCGACCTCGATCTTTCCCGCTCCCGCTCGCGAGGTGCTCTGCTCGCGGCGCACCCCTGTGATCCACGCATCAAGGTCTGAGAGAGCACGCTTCAGGGGCTCCACTTTGCGGATGTGGCAGCACTCCTGCCGATTCTCAACGCTCTCTTTGAACGAGAACAGGCCCTTTTCGCGTTCAAGCGGCTCAACCGCCTCGTGCTTCGGAAAAAACCACTCAATTTTGACTCCAAGCTTTCGCTGCAAGTCCTCGGCACATTGATAGGTCTCCTCGTGGAGGCGACCTGTATCAATGGCAAAGATGGTGATGTCGGGATCAATCTGGAGCGCCATGTGAACCACGACCAGGTTCTGAAAACTGCAGGCAATCTTGATGGAGGGGCTGAATGTGTTGATGCTCCATCGCAGCACGTCTTCGGCCTCATAGCTGCCTGTGTAGTTTATTCTGGCGTCTTGCTCACTCATGGCTCTGAGCCTTTCATGCAATGAAACATTAGTATCGCGATCACAATAGTATGCTATTCGGCGGAGTTCGGAATGTCAAGCCAGTGAAAAGGGACGGGTTTCAACAGTTTCTTGTGATACAACGGACTCGGAGATCCTTCGACCCCGAAGCAAGTTCGGGATGCAAGCACTTTGCTAAGGATGACAGTTCCTTCGCGTCTTGTGTCATACCGAGCGAAAAGGGATCCCTGGTAGCCTGTTCAGCTTTCCGCCCTGTAGCCGTCACTCGCTGAACGGTGCCGTTGTGCGTGTCACCTTCTGGATGCTGATGCAGTCGACAGGACAGGCACTGACGCACGCGCCACAGCGGATGCAGTCTTCCTGATTGATGTAGATCAGGTTGGTGTCTTCGCTGCCTTCTGCGCGATTGAACCCGGTGATTTCGCCCTTCTCTCCATATTGGAGGGAGCTGACCTTCACAATACAGTCAGGCCGTGGCTTGGCTTTGACGCACCAATCGCAAAAGATGCACTTGTCGTTGTCGATCTCGAATTTGAAGTGGCAGCGGTAGCAGCGCTGGGCCTCTTCTACGGCGGCCTGAGGTGTGTAGCCAAGCTCCACTTCAGCCTCAGTGGTTCGCTCGGCTACTGGGAGCTCTGGCATCGGTTCGACATCAACATCATCCATTTCGCGGATGCGTCCTGTTGCGGCGGCATCCTCAATGATGGCCACCTTGGCCAGTCGCTTGACTCCCATCAACTCGCTATCCATCACACGCGCACAGCGCCTGGCATGCCCGATGGCGTTGATCAGGGATGATGCCCCCGTCGCAAAGTCCCCTGCAGTGAAGATCTTGGGGTGCGAGGTCTTGACATGCTTGCCGCTCGTGAGCCATTCATCGGGCTCGACAAGCGATGGCTTAAGCGTGTCGTCGATCCATGCCGTATCGGGAAACTGGCCTGTTGCAAGTAGCACAAGATCTGCTTCCACATCAAATTCGCTGCCGTCGACGG
>JABGOW010000401.1 GCA_018645275.1 Verrucomicrobiota bacterium | reverse complement strand
CTCGCGACCATCCAGAATGTCGGCTGTGGCAATGGGGCTAAACCCATCGGTGGTCGCGTCGGCCATCGTGAGGGCTCCATCGTCGCTGAGTATCAGTATCCGATCGCCGGCAATCATAAAGGGCCCAAGTCCGAATCGCCAGCCTTTCCCACTACTCCAGAGGTGCTCCCCGTCTGGATTCATGCAGACAAGCTGTCGGTTGAGTGGGCCCGCATCGTTGGGCATGATCGTGAAGAGCCTTCCACTCTGGAAGATGGGCGTCTGTTGTTCGCAGGCGAAGTGGGTGCGCGGCCAAGTGTCCAGTGTCTCGACGGACCACGTCTCGGCCGATTTGTGGATCTGGAACATGCGGCTTCCAACGCCGTAGCCGGCGGTCACAAGCATACGGCCATCAGGGAGGAAGACGGGGGAGGGGGCGACGACACTATGCTTCCATTCGGTTGTCTTCCAGAGCACCTGGCCTCGTGATTCCGTGTCTGCAGAGACAGCAACGATGCCCCCCAGTGCACAGTAGACGAACATGCGTGTGCCGAACAGCGTGGTCGGAATAACCGAAGCGTGCGACATGCCCCAGGCATCCGGATTCGGCGTTCTCCAAGCGACTTGACCGGATTCGCAGTCGACCCCCATGAGCAGAGACTCGCCTCCCGGGGCAATGATGGCCTCTCCCTCATCGATGATTGGGCATTGTCCGGTATACCAGAGCGGCACGTCGGTTCCGTGGTCGGCAACAAGGTCAAGCCCCCAGCGGAATGCTCCGGTGATGGCATCTACGCACAGCACGTGGCATTTTGGTCCGACGGTGACGACATGACGATCTGTAACGGCAGGGATCGTGCGGGACATGCCGTGGTTGCGCTTTATCTGTACCGCATATGATCGCCGCCAGAGCTCCTGTCCTGTTGCGAGCGAGAAGCACCGGAGGGCATCTCGTTTCTCGTCTTCGTCGTAGTCGAGCACATAGACCCGACTATTCGCCACCGCAGGGGCTGCATATCCATCGCCAAGTGCGACAGACCAGAGCACAGGTGGTCCGCTTTCGGGCCATTCCTCAGATAGCGTGCCGGGCTGCGTGACGATGTTGTCCGACGTGGATCCGCGGAAACGAGGCCAGGTTCCGGCAACGCGCTTCGCTGTTTCTTCAAATGCCTGGAACGTTCCTTCGATATCGACCGGAGCGTGAGCGGATGGGGCTCGTCTGGCTGAGTGTGAAGGCTCGGAAGGGAGTCTGAGCCGTAAGGTCTGAGGAGGCGACAGGCTTAGCCAATACCAGATCCCCCCCGCTGCAGCCACAGTAGATGTGACGGCGGTGAGGGTCATTGCGGCCGCTCTTGATACTGACATTCTGTCACCTTCCATGCTGCTGGAAAACTACTGCCAATTGCCGCTCCAATGCCATCGGGCGTTGGGGAGCGGAGCCACCCATTGTTGAGAAGGTATTGCCGATGCTCCTGGTTCGTTGTATACAACCATTTTTCAAGATGAACGCCAAGTGCGACTGTGGTGTGAATTGCAGGAGGGGGGAGCATGAGAACGATAGCTGTCTGGGTGGTTGTGGCTCTGGGAATCCTTACGCATGTGAATGCGGAAGAGGACGTGCAGCAGGATTCGTTGTTTCACCGCGATGTGGTCGTTACGGCTTCTCGCCTGGCGGATGACACGCTTGCACAGATCCCCGCCAGTGTGACCGTTTTCTCTGAGCGTGAAATCCGCAATACGCCAGCGCGCCACGTGGACGATGTACTGCGGATGGCTCCCGGAATCTACGTGCTGCGCAGTACGGGCATGGGGTATGGACTTCCCGTGCAGTTGGCTGCGCGTGCTGTGCCGGGGCAGTCGACGACGCTGCTCTTGTCCGATGGGTTGCCTCTGAATGAAGCTGTGTCGGGGTTTGCTGATGTTAATGCAATTCCGTTGGAGGGGGTTCGTCGCATTGAGTTTGTGCGCGGGCCGCAGTCCTCGCTCTATGGTGCCAATGCCTTTGCCGGCGTCGTCAATGTGTTGACGCTGCCGCCTGATCAAAGGCCGGCCCTATCACTGTTTCACCGCTCGGGAAATGAAGGATTTCGGGAGTGGGGTGCATCCGCGAGCCAGGGAGACTACGGCCTTGGAGTGAGCGTCGACCTGAGTACGCGAGAGATCGACAACTATCTTGCGCAGGATGCGGTCTTCACGGAGCAGTGGAGTTCCGCTGCCCAACGCTACTATAGGTCGTCGCGTCCTGCCGAGAACTACGCCTACGAGGATAGGCGCCTGGTTGGAAAACTCACAGCGGATCTGTCACCAGAGACGCATTTGGATGTTCATGTTCGTTACTCGGATGGAACGCTCGGCTATGGCCAAACCGACGTTCGACCGCTGTATCCCACGCTTGGTGATAGTACGATGGATGTCGAGAGCGCGCTGTTGGGTGCTGTGCTGACTTCTGTTCTTTCCGACGATGTTGATTTCAAGGGGCGTGCCTACTACCGTGAACAAGAACGAGCGCTCCATGGGCTCAATGTCTCGCACGTGCAGAGCGGGATCCCCGTGTTTGTTCCGAGTGAGTCGGAGACTGGGGTTCGGGACTGGATGGGTGATGGTGCGTTTGACATCCGGGCGTTTGAAGGGCACGCAATCACCATTGGTGCTGACTTCCAGCGCACCGACGCCGACTTTTCGTCGCTGCGAAATGCTGCCACGCAGCAGCGGTTGCCGGTTTCGAGCGGTCGCGAGGTACACAGCGTTAACGCCGGGCTTTACCTGCAGGACCGCATTGCGCTGCAGGAACGTGCAACGGCGTTGTGCGGGCTGCGCGTTGATGAGCATGATGCCTATGGTTCAGCCGTTTCGCCGAAGGCGGGCGTGGTGGTGCAGGTTCAGGATAGCATGCGAGTGCACGCCTCTGCTGGGCGAGCCTACCGGGCCCCCAGCCTGATTGAGCTCTATCAGCCCTCGATCTTTTTTGGAAGTGTGACCTTTGAGTCAAATTCGGAACTGAAGCCGGAATATATTTCGACCGTTGATGGTGGGGTCGAGTGTATGGTGACCGAGTCACTCATGGTTCGTGCGGATCTATTCTATAACGATATGGAGGATCTCATCACCAAGCAGATATCCGGGAGTACCCTCCGCTACGCGAATACGGATGAGGCATGGTCGGCTGGAGCTGAGCTTGGGCTTGAGTGGGGCTTTCTGCCCGCCTGCAGCCTGGGCTTGAGCTATACCGAGCAACAGGGGGAGAACCGTGACACGGGCGCTGATCTCGAACACATTCCCGAACGGTTGGCTTCGTTATCCGTACGTGCAGGAGAGACGTTCTGTGATGTCTGGCTTGTCGAGGCCTCTCTCTCCGAAAACTACGTGGGGGTGCGGGGCTATGTGGATCTGTCGAGCGGCCTCTGGCGCGAGCTTGGGGATTACTGGCGTACCGATGTTTCTCTCAAACTGACTTACCGGGATCGCGTCTGGATTGGCGCAAACGTCCAGAACGCGAGTGACGAGCAGTACCAGGAGTGGCCGCAGGTCAATCCCGCCCCCGGTCGCCTGTATGCATTCGAAGTCGGTGCGCGCTGGTAAGCCGAACCGGCTACCGCACATCAAGGCAGACCAAACGCCCCTTTTCGTTGCGGAGATAGAGCGAGCCGCGGCAAAGGACTGGCATCGTCCAGCAGGTTCTTGGAAGCACGTCCTCTGCCATGGCCACTTGCCTGCACGCTGTGGGCGACGCGTCGATGGCATAGAGACTGCCCCGTTCGTTGAGAAAGATCAGCGTGCCGTCGGCGGCGATCAAGCTGCCGAACGCCAGGTCTTCTCGCCAAGTCACGCTTCCGGTGGCGGCATTGATGCAAGCGAGTTGCCCCTTGCCGGTATTGCCGTCCACACCATAGAGATGGCCGTCAAGAAGGATGCTGGTGCTGAAGTGATTTCGCATGTCTGTGTTTTGCCAGAGTACTTTCGGTTCGCTTCTCGAAACATCGAGAAGGGCGCAGCCGTGGCCATATCCTGAAGAAATGAAGATGTGGTTGCCTAGGACAATGGGGTCGGCAACATTGACGTTGTGGGCTGTTTCCCAGGGGTGGGAGAATCGCTTTCTGCCCGTTCTGAGGTCGACGCCGAATGCGTGCTTCTCACCGAACAGGACGATCGTCTGCTTGCCGTTTATAGTTGCGACAACGGGTGTGGAGTAGCCGCCCGTTCCGGGTGGGCTTTTCCAGAGCGTCCTTCCCGTCCTTGCGTTCAAGGCAACGCCATGTGTCGCTATGTTGAGTAGGAGCATGTCTCCGTGAAGAACAGGAGATCCCGCTAGGCCCCATTTAGGGATTTCCCCGCCAACGTCCTTTGCCGCATTCCGCTGCCAGATGACTTCCCCGGTCTTCGCATTCAATGCGTAGACTTGCCCCTCGCGGCTCATTGTGAAGACGAGACCGCCTGCTACACATGGAGTTGCACGGGGGCCGGGGAAGCTTGCCGCCTTGCATTTGTAGGTGTGTCGCCACACCTCTTTGCCTGTATCTTCACGCAGGCAGTAGACAATGTCGTGATTGTCAATATTCCCCATTGTGTAGACGTAGGGCCCGGCAACTGAAATAGCCGAATAGCCCTTTCCAAGTTCCGCTGTCCACCGCACGTTTGGCGTCTGGCTGATGGCGGATGGGTTGAACGTAGCTCCCTTGACCATGCCACTGCCATCTGTGCCTCGCCAGCGCGGCCAGTCATCTGCTGCTCCTGCGTCAGCGGCAATCGCCCCCACGAGCAGACAGAAGATGCTCACCGCGAGTAGCGGTCGGTGAGTGTATGGTGAGATGTTCGATTCTGTTTCGGTCATGCCTTGTCTCCCGCGGCTAGGTGGTTGAAATGTCAGCTAGCATAGCGATCTGGATGAGCAGTTTCAATTCGCGAAATCGTCTGTGTGCGCCCATATCTGTGTTGTGCGGACCCCGGGGCATCAGGGCATAGGGGTTAACGGGCTGTCGTGCAAACGGAGATTCCGCGACCCCGAAGCCAGTTCGGGGTGCAAGCACTTCGCTCGGAATGACAGTCTCTGACTCTTTGGGAGTTCCAAAGAACTGTCATGCTGAGCTTGTCGACTTGTCCTGCGAAGCTGCCTCAGCGAAGAAGGAAGCACCTCGCCGCCGAGTTCCTTAGATCCGAACGGGCGAAGCAGGAAGGCTTTGTCTCGACTCAGGCGTCGAAAAGTGGCGTTGAGAGATAGCGCTCTCCTGAGTCCGGCAAGACGACGACGATGGTCTTGCCTGCAAACTCAGGGTCCTGAGAGAGTCTCGCTGCTGCTGCGACGGCAGCGCCGCAGGAAATCCCTGAGAGGAGCCCCTCTTCCTTCGCAAGTCGGCGAGCCATCTCAAGGGCTGCTTCGTTTGAAACTTGCTCGACACGGTCGATGAGCGAGAGATCAAGCACGCCGGGAATGAAGCCAGCGCCGATTCCCTGGATCTTGTGTGGTCCGGGCTTGAGCGCATCTCCGGCCAGGGCCTGTGTGATGACCGGGCTGTCTACCGGTTCCACGGCAACGGTCAGTATCGGCTTTTTTCTGTCTTGCTTGAAGTATCGCGACAGCCCCGTGATGGTGCCGCCTGTTCCCACGCCCGCAACCAGAACATCCACGTCACCGTCCGTCGCATCCCAGATCTCTGGCCCGGTCGTCTTCTGGTGGATCTCCGGGTTGGCTGGATTCTCAAACTGCTGCGGCATGAAATAGCGATCGGGTTCGGCGGCCGCAAGTTCAGTGGCCTTGCTGATGGCCCCAGGCATGCCCTTTGCAGCTTCCGTTAAGATGAGCTCAGCCCCAAATGCCTTGAGCACCTTGCGCCTTTCGATACTCATGCTTTCCGGCATGGTGAGCGTTACTTTGTAGCCGCGCGCGGCTCCGACAAAGGCTAGCGCGATGCCGGTATTGCCGCTTGTTGGCTCAATGATCTCCATGCCGGGCTTGAGCGCACCGCGCTTCTCTGCATCCCAGATCATGTTGGCTCCGATTCGGCATTTTACGGAGTAGGCAGGGTTGCGCCCTTCCACCTTGGCCAGTACGGTGGCGTCCGATGCCACGAGTTTGTTGAGCCGCACCAGAGGTGTGCCGCCGATCGAGAGTGAATTATCTTTGAATGTGTTCATATTTCTCCTTTGTGTTTTATGTGTTCATGACTGCAATACTCTGGATTCCCGGTCATGCCGAATGGTCTCCTCCGCATAGTGGACAATTTGGATTCGGGCTGACGGGAATGATTCTGGTGGAGGAGGTCAGTGCATCGAACGTGAAGAGCCTATTGGTGAGTAACTCACCCGCCCCTGTCAGCATCTTGATGGCCTCATTGGCCTGCAGTGTGCCGATGACTCCGGGGAGCACGCCAAGGGGGCCGCGTGGCTCTGCATCACTCAGGGGAGGGGGGGCTGCGAAGAGGCAGCGATAGCAGGCTGACTGCCCGGGGATCACGGTGAGCGTCTGGCCGAAGCACTGGTCGATACCGCCATGCGAATAGGGGATTGAAGCGTGGTGACAGCTATCGGCGATGAGGAACTTCGCTTCAAAGTTGTCCGTCGCATCAATGACGAAATCGTAGCCGGCGAGGATTGTCTGAGCGTTGGCCTTATCAAACCAAATGGTATGCGGGACAACGGCAACGTCAGGGTTGAGTGCCTGAAGCCGCTCGGAGGCAACCAACGCTTTTGGTCGCCCCACATCAGCTGTCGTGTATAACACCTGCCGCTGGAGGTTGCTGGCATCGACGGAATCCGCGTCGACGATTCCCAGGTTCCCAATACCGGCTGCAGCGAGGTAGAGCGCAACCGGTGACCCGAGTCCACCGGCACCTATTAGGAGGACACGGCCTGCCAACAGACGTCGCTGCCCCTTTTCGCCAATGGCATCAAGCGTGAGGTGGCGCGCGTAACGGCTTCGCTGTTCTTCTGTGAATTCCATCAGAAACTCATTCGTTTGCTAACACAACTATGGTGACCACGTTAGTAATCTATATCCAACAAGGGGCGGCTGTCAATAGATTATGAAAAACAAAAAGGCCTTTTAGGGAAAATGCCACGTTTTAGGGGTTGATTTCTCTATAGAGAATGATACCGTGTTCCTCTCAATAAGGTTGCGGGGGGGCTTGTTTTTGATTACGAGAGAGACAGATTACGCGATTCGGGCAACACTCTACTTGGCTAAGCAGAGCGATCTTGAGAAGTCTGTCTCAACTGCGGAACTATCAGAAGAGATGGGGATACCCTACCGTTTTCTGCGGAAGATCGTTTCGAAGTTGGTCGCATCCGAGTTGATTGTGAGTCGCCGAGGCAAGGGAGGTGGGCTTAGCTTGGCTAGAGCGCCTCAGGACATTTCTCTGATTCAGATCATCAGTGCGGTTGATCCGGACGCGGTACTTCTTAATCGGTGTCTTTCTGATATGAAGCAGTGTGATCGCTCGCTCTATTGCGGTATCCATACCGAGCTTGCGCGGATGCAGAAGCAGCTTGATGCCGGCCTGGCAAGCGTGACGCTTGCGACGATGTCATCACACGAGGGGAGCCCCTGACAAAGGCGGGTATTAAACTCACCTTTTTTTGCTTGCAAATGCCACCGCGAGGGTGGCATTATGAGCGCATGTTAACAACTTGCCGTTTTTCGGCGTGGTTCAGAAAACAGAAGAAAGGGACACAGACATGGCAACGCTAGTTACTAAAGAGGCTCCAGATTTCACTGCACAGGTTGTAAATGCAGACAACAGCATTGGCGAGTTCACGCTATCTTCACTCCGCGGCAAGTACGTCGTGCTGTTCTTCTATCCGCTCGATTTCACATTCGTGTGCCCGTCTGAGATCATTGCCTTCGATAAGAAGGTCAAAGAGTTTGAAGCTCGCAATGCAGCGCTGGTTGGGGTTTCCGTGGACTCGCAGTACACGCATTATGCTTGGCGCCAGACGGCACCTGAGAAGGGCGGTATCGGGGAGGTCAGCTATCCTTTGGTTGCAGACCTGGATAAGAACATTGCACGCGAGTACGGCGTACTTCTCGATGAGTCCGTTGCTCTGCGTGGGCTTTTCCTGATCGACCCGGCCGGGGTGGTACGCCACCAACTCGTTAACGACCTGCCTTTGGGGCGTAGTGTTGATGAGGCAATTCGCGTGCTCGACGCCCTGCAGTTTGTTGAAGAGCATGGCGAAGTCTGTCCGGCTAACTGGAAGCAGGGCGAAGAGGCGATGAAGCCGACGGCTGAAGGTGTCGCTGATTATCTCGCAAAGAATGCATAACCTGTGAAACGTGCCGGGCGCAGGAGGCGGTGCCTCCTGGCGCGGCATGCAACGCCAAATGGGGTGCATGCGCCCTAGGTAAGGGACTCTATGAATGGTGTGCGTATTGAACTGTGTCCTGAGACTGGCATTTGCTCCATTGTGAAGCATGGTGCCCTCAAGGTCGACCTGATGCCAAATGAGGTAGAAGACGTTCGCAACGCCGGTGGCGATGCCGCTTCGATCAGGGCCATTGTGGAGGAGTGCGACTCTGCCCTTGCCGCTTCGTTGGATGACGAGGACATTGCAGCTGTTGCGGGGAAGCTCTCGTAGAGAAGCCCATAGATAGCAATTTTACAGAAACAAGGGGCGTCGGCGGTACTACACCGTCGGCGCCCTTTCCTTTTCTGTAGGCGGCTCGGGGATGCTTGGGGCAACCCGTCAGGCAGGGTCGTATCGGTTCACGACAAGAATCTGGGGAAAGTCACAAAAACCTGTTGCATTGAGGGGGCGCAGACTCTATAGTTCCGAATGTTGATTATGGCGATCAAGTTATTTGGGTATCTTCTTGATGCAAGCCCGAGCTACGTACGGCTAACGGAATATAGGAGTAGCAGAAGATGATGAAACTGTCCACAAGGGGCCGATACGCAATGCGTATCATGGTCTATTTGGCGATGCAGAATTCGGACGTGCCCTGTCGAAAGCAGGAGGTCGCTGATGCTGAGTCGATCTCTGCGGACTACGTTGAACAGATCCTCATTCGTCTCAAGGCTGCTGGTCTTGTTACGAGCCATCGCGGTGCCCGCGGTGGGTTCTCGCTGACGCAGGCGCCCGGAGCGGTAACCGTTGCAGATGTTCTTGCTGCAACTGAAGGACCTCTGTCGCTGGTGTCGTGTAGTGATGAGGCTTGTCAGCGCGAGACTGTTTGCGTGACACAGCACATCTGGAGGGCGGCTGAGAACGCGCTATCGGAGGTCTTCTCTGGGACGACCATCGCTGATCTCGCAGAATCCGCCGCCGAGTTGGCCAAGTCGAAATCGATAACGTACGACATATAGAATGTGCCTTTTATAGTTCCGGGTTCTGATTCGCCGATTGCTGGGGTTCAGGACGTGGGTGTTGAATGAGAAACAACTAAGGAAAGTGAGTATAGAAGATGAGCTTTGAGACAACACATGCAGAAACGCTGGCGCTTCACGCCGGCCAGGAACCTGATCCGACTACGGGGGCTCGTGCTGTTCCCATCTATCAAACCTCGAGTTTTGTGTTCAACGACACAGAGCATGCGGCCAACCTTTTCGCGCTGAAGGAATTCGGCAACATCTACACGCGGCTCATGAATCCGACGACTGATGTCGTGGAGAAGCGGATTGCCGCACTGGAAGGTGGCGTTGGAGCGTTGGCGACTGCGAGTGGCATGTCGGCCATCTTCCTGTCCATCCACACACTAGCCTCTGCCGGCGACCACCTCGTGGTTTCGTCGTCACTTTATGGAGGCACAGACACCCTGTTCCGATACACCCTTCCGAAGATGGGCATCGAGGTGACCTTCATCGACGCCATCACGCCCGAGAAAGTGAAAGCGGCGATTCAGTCAAACACCAAGGCTGTCTATCTTGAGACTCTCGGGAACCCGAAAGGGGATGTGCCGGATCTTTCTGCGATCGCCGATGTTGCGCATGCGGAGAACGTGGCTACGATCGTGGACAATACGTTTGCTCCGGTTCTCTGCCGGCCCATCGAGCATGGCATTGATATTGTTGTTCACTCGTGCACGAAGTGGATTGGCGGCCATGGCACCTCAATCGGCGGCGTGATTGTAGACAGCGGCAAGTTCAACTGGGGTTCAGGTCGGTATTCCGAGTTCACCGAGCCAGATGGTGCCTACCACGGTCTGGTTTACTGGGATGCTCTGCAGGATGTGCCGGGCATGGGCAACGTCGCTTACATCATCAAAGCCCGCGTGGACGGAATGCGCAATCTCGGAATGTGCCCAAGCCCATTCAACTCCTTCCTTTTCCTACAGGGACTGGAGACGCTTCCACTGCGCATCAGGCACCAGAGTGCGAACGCCCTGGCGCTGGCCGAGTGGTTGCACGAGCAAGATGGTGTGGAGTGGGTTTCCTACACGGGGTTGAAAGAGCACCCACACCACGGCATTGCCGACCAGTACTTCACTGGCGGTTTTGGTGCGGTTCTCGGTTTCGGGATCAAGGGCGGCGCTGAGGCAGGTGCGAAGTTCATCGACTCTGTGACACTCGCAAGCCACCTGGCGAATGTTGGAGATGCGAAGACGTTAGTGCTGCATCCGGCGTCGACGAGTCATCAGCAGATGACGGCAGAGGCCCAGCAGGCGGCTGGTGTTACGCCCGAGTTCATTCGTGTCGCTGTGGGGCTTGAGAACATTGAGGATCTCAAGGCCGACTTCGCTCAGGCGCTGGCAGCCAGCAAGGCGTAGCGTGCGCAGCATCGCATTAACCGTGAATGGGGAGTCCTTCGAGCTGGAAGGCTCGGGGGATATTCCCTCGCTGCTCGCGCAGCTTGGCGCCAATAGCGAGCGGGTGGCCATCATGCTCAATGATGCAGTCCTGGCCCGCGATGTATGGGCAGAAGCGTCCCTGACCGCAGGCGATAAAGTGGAGGTCCTAACGTTCGCAGGTGGAGGGTAGGGGCTCGACTGAGGCTTGAAGGATGAAATGTGCCGGAAAAGCCCCGATGCTTGCTCCCGTTCCTCTGTTGCGATATCGTTCTGCTCCATGAATTCGAATACTACAGCAGACCCCGGTCTGAAACTTGGCGATAGTGTCCTGTCTTCCCGACTGCTTGTCGGCACAGGGAAGTTCTCAAGTATTGATGCAATGCTGGATGCTGTCAGAGCATCTCGGTCCCAACTCGTCACGGTTGCGCTCAGGCGATTTAACCGCGAGCAGGATGCGGGAGATGACCTGTACGGCCCGTTGTCAGAAATCGAGGGCATCAACCTGATGCCCAACACGTCTGGCGCGCGGACGGCCGATGAGGCTGTTCGTGCGGCACTTCTTTCCCGTGAACTCAGTGGCAGTCCTTTCGTCAAGGTGGAGATCCATCCGAATCCTCACCACCTGATGCCGGATTCGATTGAGACCTATGAAGCGTGCAAGCAGCTTGTGAAGGAGGGAATGACGGTTCTTCCCTATATGCCTGCGGATCCTGTTCTTGCAAAGCGTCTGGAGGATGTCGGGTGTGCCGCGGTGATGCCGCTGGGGGCAGCCATCGGCAGCGGAGGCGGCTTGCAGACCCGCGCCATGCTTGAGATCATTATTCGCGATGCCAACGTCCCCGTCATTGTGGATGCGGGGTTGCGCTCTCCTGCAGAGGCGGCAATGGCCATTGAGATGGGGTGTGACGCCGTTCTTGTAAACAGTGCAATCGCGGTGGCTGAGGAGCCCTCTCTCATGGCAAAGGCTTTTGCAGATGCGGTGGAAACCGGGATGTTGGCTCGACGTGCCGGTTTGATGAGCCGCGGCGAAGCAGCCATTCCCACGAGCCCACTGCTCTCCTTTCTTTCTGGTGAATGAGGCCAGCTCCTATGATTCCTGAATGGCTCACCGTTGAACCCTACGCAAGGCGCGTGCAGTCTGCTACCTCTGAAGATGTGGTCGCAGCACTAAATGCGATACACCCGGCTGAAGCTGAGTTTGCCGCCCTCATTTCGCCCGCAGCAACCCCGCTTCTCGAGGCGCTTGCAGGACGCTCCCGCGCGCTGACGCGAGGCCATTTCGGCAAAACGGTGTCGCTCTATGCGCCGCTGTATCTTTCGAACTACTGTCCTGGTGGATGTGCGTACTGCGGATTTGCTTCGGATCGCAAGCAGCCTCGTCACCGGTTGACGATGGAGGCGATGGGGCGCGAGATCGAAGGGCTAAAAGCGATGGGAATGGAAGACGTGCTTCTGCTGACAGGGGAGCGCTGTTCCCAAGCCGATTTTACGTTTCTTCACAGCTGCGCCGCAGAGGCGGGCAAGCACTTTCATAATGTGAGTGTTGAGGCGTTTGCCATGACAACCGAGGAGTATGCCGCATTGGAGCAGGTTGGCTGTACAGGCGTTACGCTTTATCAGGAAACGTATGATCCGGAAGTCTACGCGCGGCTTCACCGGTGGGGAGAGAAGCAGGACTTCGCTTACAGGCTTGATGCGCCGAGTCGGGCATTGACTGCAGGGCTTCGCACTGTCGGGATTGGCGCACTATTGGGGCTGGCCGATCCTCAGCGTGAAATGCTGTCGCTGTTTCGACATGCCAAGCATCTGCAGAAGCGATTCTGGCGCTCCGGGGTGATGGTGTCGTTTCCACGGATCTGTCACGAAGTCGGGTCCTTCTCACCAGACTACACGATAACAGACCGCCAGCTCGTTCAGTATATTCTGGCGTTCCGGATTTGCCTGCCAGATGTTCCCCTCGTGCTCTCGACTCGTGAATCAGCTGCGTTTCGTGATGGCATGGCCGGTATCGGCATCTCACGCATGAGTGTCGCCAGCCGAACAACGGTTGGCGGGTACGGCGAAACGCCGGCAGAGGATGAGGGGCAGTTTGACGTGCAGGATGTCCGCGATGTTAGGGTCTTCTGTGACGCCATGCGCTCGAAGGGCCTTGAGCCGGTCTTTAAGAATTGGGACACCGTGTTTCAGAGTGAAGCCGGAAGCGCGAAGGCCGCAAACTGACAAGGGACGGTCTTCTGCGAGACGGCTCTCGGGGGGGCAGTTCCGAACGAGTATTCGGCACCATCAATCGCTGAGAGCAGTTCGCGATAGGGGGGCGACGATGTTGTACATGGATGCCGTCCCGATCTGTGATCGTGATTAGCCTGTTAAACGTTTCCAGGTCGCCAAGGAAGTCCAGAGGCAGCTAAGAATGAGCATGGACCATCCCATGTTTCGGAGGCACGTGATATACTCTGGCGCTCCAAATTCGAACTCGAGGCACGCCGCGCCGGTGATGCCCATGAGCAGGCTCAGCCCCAGCACGATGCCCCCCATAATCTGAGCCCTGCATAGTTCGCGGTCTGTGAATGATGGCATAGTGTCGCTACTCCTCTTTTGACTCGCCGAAAATTAGCACAGCCCCGCGTGGATGTCATGATGAAAAGCCCGAGATGCAGAAGTGAGCGTTCGCGTTAGGTCTGGACAAAGGTGGTGGAAGTGAGGAAATTGCTGGGGTGGGGGCATGAGCAAGAGAGGTGGATATGGACAGTGTTCTGAGTGATATTGAGGCGCGCGTGTTGGGATGCTTGATCGAGAAGTCGTTGACGACTCCGGAATACTATCCGCTAACGCTGAATGCGCTGGTCGCGGCATGCAACCAGAAGTCGAATCGGAATCCAGCCATGTCCCTGGACGAGAGCACTGTTGCCGATGGCCTTGACGGTTTGCGCTACACGCACCATCTGGTTTGCCAGGTGAGCACAGCAGGTAGCCGCGTGCCGAAGTTCAAGCATGACACGGAGGGGAAGCTCCCGCTCACGGATCTGGATCTTGCGCTGATGTGTGACCTGTTGTTGCGCGGGCCCCAGACGGCGGGGGAGCTGCGTACCCATGGGCGCCGCCTCTGTGAGATTGAGAGCGTTGCCGTGGTTGCGGATGCTATGCATGCCCTCGCGAGACTGGAGCCGGACCCCATGGTTGTGCAACTGTTGCCGGGGCCAGGGCACCGAGAACCCCGGTATGCCCATCTCCTGTGCGGAGAGGTCGAATGCGCTGCCGTGGAGCCGGCCGCGTGCTCATCTCGCTCACCCTCCATCGGGGATGAGCGTCTCTCCGAGCTTGAAGCGAAAGTTGCGGCGCTGGAAGATCAAGTCCAGAGCCTGCACAAGGCCTTCGATCTATTCCGAACGCAGTTCGAATAGGGATCGTACTAATCTGTATATGAGGCGATGACTTCGCTGCGGGTCCAGCGCTTGAAGAGCCCCTCGCTGTCGTGCGGGTGGAAGGGCAGCACATCGGAATAGCCCGGGATAATGACCTGTGCGACGGGAAATCCGATTTCCGGATCTGTGAAGTCCACAACGACAAGATCGCGGTTCAGGGCTTGGCAAAGCGACTTGGCCGCTTCGATATCTTCAAGACAGTCTCCGAAATCCTGTCCTCTGTCGAAAGGCACCACGTCACCCTCCTTGAGAAAGTCCGCATCCCGGTAGGGGATGAAGCCAAACATGAACGTCGACATGAAATTGTCGCAGGTGTCAGGTTGTGATTTCAGGCTGCGGAAGTCGTGATTCAGAATACGATCCTGTTCGCTCTTGCTGCCGTCGATGAACTCGTCGCGCTTCCGACCTTGTGTGTATTCTGTAAAGGTTCGGATCAGGGCCTCTTCGAGGTTGAATGCGGCGCCCACCTTGAAGAAGTGGTGAAATTGGTACTCCTTCGGGATGGTGCGATCGGCGAAATAGGCGCCGATGCAGGGAAGGTTCCCCCCGAAGGAGAGATCCTTTACGGTAACGTCAATGTCTCGGTCGCGTAGGAATTCGATGTGCTCAAGTACGATGGGGTTGTCGATGGAGTCGATGTCGATTGTGGGGACGACCATCCGATTTCTAAGCACGGTGATGTGGGCTCGACGTTCGAAGACCTCATTGGCGGCATGAACAATGGCCTCTTCAAGACGGTTTCCGGCAGCCTTGCCATTGGGGCCACTGATGAAATCGACATATTCGATTGGTACTTTGAGGGGGCGCTCCTGGATGAGGGAGTATCCGTTCACCCAGTGCTGTGCACTCGAGAGTTGTTTGATCCTGGCGAGAATCGAAGGGGTGACGCTCTCGACATGGGCCAACAGGTCTTCAATGGGCAGCACGTCACCCTCTACGTCATCCTGGTGTGCACACTGGTAGCCCGGTAGTTTCTCAACGGGCCGTGCCGTCAGCCACTCGGCTCCCTCTGCCAGGGCTCCGGCCTTGCTGTAGAGTGGCGTGATTCCCTTTCCCATAGAGCGGAAGTCCATGCCCTCAATCATCATGGCAGACCAGTGGAGGTGCTCTGCAACCTCTTCCTCCCACATCCAGTAGTCGTGTTTGGCCCCGATGATGGCTTCCAGACGGGCTATGGTGTCTTCCGGTTTCTCGCACCGCCCGCATTCAAGTTTCTTGCAGCTCTGTAGTTTGATCATGCTTTGGTCATTCATATTGTTGATATCGGCCGAGACGGTCAATGCGACATTCGACTCACTATACCGTGTTTAGGAGATAGTCATCAATGGCTTTAGCCGCTTGCATACCCTCGGCGATGCACCGGGTGACAGTGGCCCCGCCATTGAGCATGCCTCCTGCCTCGAAAACGTTGTCAGCGGTTGTGCTGGGACGGTTTCTGGCCACATCGAGTCTCATCGCTTCAATAACAAGCGCCACCGGAAGAACGCCCCTGCTGCCGGTTGTGGTCTGTTCTGCGGATGGGGGGAGGATGTGTTCGACGCGAAGCCCGCTCACCTGTCCGCGCGGATCCGTCTCGTACCCCAGGGGTTGTGTGAGCGGCAGATAGTGAATCCCTTCGCTCTTGAACCAGTCCTCATCCCGGCACCAGTGCATATCGGAGCGTGGCCCTTCGTACACGATGTAAACGTTCCGTGCCCCCAGTAGCTGCGCAGCGACGGAGGCATCCATGGCGCAGTCGTCACCGGCTAGAACGGCGACCTCGCCGGGAACAGAGGCACGTGAGCCAGCCTTGGTTTCGCGCAGGAAGTCGATTCCGCTTACGACAGCATCCGCTGATCCAAGTGAGGGTTCCTGCCAGAGGCCGATGGCCACGAGGACGGCGTCGTAGCGGTCACTCAGCGATTCAATCTCGACGTCCCGCCCCACGGCCTCTCCCAGCCGGAGCTCCAAGCGGCCACCGGATAGGGCAGGGGCGAGTACCGCGTTAATCTCCGGCTGAATGTCCGGCAGGCGGCGTGATGGGATTAAGCATTGTGGTGTTCCGCCGAGTACGTTCTCGCGCTCGATAATAGTGACCCGGTGTCCCTGTTCAAGCAGCTTAACCGCGCACGCGATGCCGGTTGGCCCGCCCCCCACAATCGCAACGTGCCGTCCGGACTCTGCATCCGGAAGGATCACGCCCAACAGGCCAGCGTCACGCGCTAGCCACGCTACGGTGTATTGAATGTCCGAGATTGCTGTGGGAATGTGGCCCAAGGCTCTCTCGGCGCGGGCACCTTCGGCAAACAGCCAGGGGGGATTGAGATGCGAGCACATCTCGGGCAGTGGATTGGCCTGCCTCAGAATGCTGTAACTCAGGGCGATGTCATCATCCGCAAACGCCTTGACGAAGCCCGGTACGTCGGTGTGGCAGGGGCAGGCTGCACGGTAGAGCGCTAAGGCTCCGACGTCGGCCAGCCTCGCCTTTTCCGCAAGGCGGTTCGGATCATATGTCTCGAAGGCTTCACTCATCAGCCAACTTCTTTCCCACGGCTGCCATGTAGATCACGAACGCATCTTGTCCGTCGACTCCAATGAGAGCGTCGATGTGCGGCTGCGAATAGCCGAGAACCGCGCAGGCTCCCGCCCCAATGGACTCTGAAGCGAGGTAGAGGTTCTGGCAGATATGCCCTGCCTCCATGGCAATGATGCGGTGCGCAATACAGCCATACTTCCACTCGGTTCGTCGCGGAATCGCGCTCCAGATGAATGTCACTGCGGCTTCTCCGACAAAGCCCTGCCCATAGCATGCCTGCTGCAGTTGAGGCGATAGATCGTTGGTTGCACGAAGCAGGCAGAGCTTATGGCCAAACGGCAGAAAACGGTACAGGCCGGGCTCCAGTCCCTCGACGCGATTGACGACCAGATACGTCTCAAAAGGATGCCGGGAGCCGCCGGAGGGGACCGTGCGAAATTGGCTCGTGATTGCGCCGTCGGCGTCCTGTTCAAATGAGGAAATCCCCTGGGTGCACCAGAGGAGAAAGCTGAGTTCT
>JABGOW010000543.1 GCA_018645275.1 Verrucomicrobiota bacterium | reverse complement strand
ACATCTGCCAGAGGGGGATACCCTCCTCCACCGGTTCCCGCTTCCAAGGTTTGAAATTCCACAACGCCCCAAACGCAAGCACAAGCACAAACAGCGCCAGCGCAAGCGATACCATCCGGTGGTGCACGTCTATCCAGTCGATGACAGGATGAAAGACAGCACGCAGAATTCGGGCACGACGCTCATCCGTCAGGCGCACCGACTCCAAAACGCCGGCACCGGACGACTGATGCAACGCTGCAAGTGTTGCCTCAATCTCGGACGCCTCTGCGCGACAGGCGTCGCACTTTCGAATGTGCTCTCGCACCACACTCGATTGGATATCCCCGAGCTCACGTGACATATAGGCAAACAGGAGGTCCTGAATGTCCTCGCACTTCAACAGCACTTCAGCCTGACCGCACGCCATTTCCTCGTGCTTGCCCTGGCTCTCGGCTCCCATATTGGATTGCTTCTTCATGACGCCTTGGCTTTCCTGAGCGCAACGGCCAGCTTCTTCATCGCATGATGCAGAATATAGCCGACGTTGCTCGTTGTCAGTCCTGCGATTTCGCTGATCTCTTTGTACGACTTCTCTTCATACACCTTCAGGATCACGAGCTGCTGCTCACGCTCAGTGAGCGTCTTGAGTGCAGCAGCGGCGGCCACCGCACTGTCGTCGAGACGGAACGCCTCCCCGCGATCGGGCGGAATCGATTCTGGCTGCTCTGTCGCATGCCGTTCGTGCAAAGCACGGCGACGGGACTGCTTACGGATGTTGTCGACGGCTCGATTGTGCGCCACCCGGTACAGCCAACTCGAGATCTTGGGACCGGGCTCCAGCGCGTCCTGCCATTTGCGAAAGAGCTTGATGAACGTATCCTGAACGACATCCTGTGCCGCATCCTCACTGTTCACAATCCGGGACGCATAACGGATCAGCGGACCTTCATAGTGCGACACGATGGCCTCAAATGCCGCCACACGCTCGCTCTTTCGCTCTTTTCGATCGTTCACCATTCCAACCTTACAACGCGTACCATGGCCACTTCCTTAGCGTCACACGGCACTCCAGCATCGACACTCAATGCAGCGTGCGGCATCATATTCTGTCAACCCCCGAACCGCGACCCAAAAATTCGGAACAACGGCTATGACGACGCACATCATATGGGACTGGAATGGAACGCTTCTTGACGACGTTCAGGCCTGCGTTGATTCCATCAACCGCATGCTCGATGCCCGCGGCCTGCCTTGTATCGACACCCCCTACTACCGTGACATCTTCGACTTTCCGGTCAAAGGCTACTACGAACGCCTGGGATTCGATCTGCAGACGGAAGACTGGGATGCCATGGCCAACGAATTTCACCTGCACTACGGCCAATACGCATCCACATCCCAGCTTCGGCCACGCACGGTAGACACCCTCGATAAACTGCGCGACCGAGGGGTTTCCATGTCCATTCTCTCGGCCAGCGAAATCAAGTTGCTCGAGCGTATGCTGGAAGAACGCGAGATTCGCCCCTATTTCGATCACGTCGTCGGCCTGTCAGATCGCTATGCAGCCTCGAAACTAGACCACGGCAAGCAGCTCATCACAACACTCAACACGCCTCTGCAGAACGTTATCCTTGTCGGCGACACCAATCACGATCATGAAGTCGCGCAGTCTCTTGGGATAGACTGCCTCCTTCTCGCTGGCGGGCACCAGTCTGAACACCGGCTCGCGGATTACGAGACCATCAACCAGCTCACTGACCTACTGAATCACCCCGCGGTTCTCTGATTCTCGCATTCCCTATTTCCCGTTTTCGGATTTCCCATTTCCAGATTTCTGTTTTCCCCATTTCCTATTTCTGCTTTACTCTCCCACATGCCTGAAATCACCATTAGTTCCAACGATATTGCGACCATTCTTGAGAAGAACTCGGAGTCCTTTTCCATATCCCTCGGACTGGAAGAGATCGGCCATGTCATCGACACTGGTGACGGGATCGCCTCGGTGGATGGTCTCCCCTGTGTCATGGCAGAGGAAATGGTCCAATTTCCCAACGACGTCTACGGCATGGTGATGAACTTGGAACGCGACCATGTCGGCGTGATCGTCCTCGGCGACTACTCCAAGATCGAGCAGGGCGATATGGTGAAGCGAACGGGCAAAGTGCTTCAAGTACCGGTCGGAGATGCCTTCCTGGGCCGTGTGGTCACCCCGCTCGGTCACCCTATCGACGGCAAAGGCCCCATCGCGACCGAAGAGACCATGCTTGTCGAAACGGACTCCCCCGGCATCATGGAGCGCGAATCGGTTTCCACCCCACTTCAGACCGGACTCAAGGGCGTCGATGCCATGACGGCGATTGGCCGTGGCCAACGCGAACTGATCGTTGGTGACCGCCAGACCGGCAAGACCACGATGGCCGTTGACGCCATCATCAACCAGGCCGGAGGCGATGTTAAGTGTGTTTATGTCGCGATCGGACAGAAGATGTCCACGATTGCCAACGTTGTAGCGGCACTTGAAGAAGCGGATGCCATGCGGAACACCGTTGTGGTCGTCGCGTCCGCCAGCGACTCGGCCCCGCTCCAGTACATTGCGCCGTTTGCAGGATGCAGTATGGCCGAG
>JABGOW010000379.1 GCA_018645275.1 Verrucomicrobiota bacterium | reverse complement strand
TCGGCAGCAGCTTCTTGTGTCCCAGGCTGATCAGCCGGGCGTTCACCTGGTCGGCAGAAAGGCCGAGGTCTTCGGGGTTGAGCTTCTTGCGAGCACGCCAATAGCGGACACTGACGTTGACGAGGACGCCCTTGCAGGACAGGGCGTCGAGAAGGCGGTTCTCGTTCATGGGTAGGATTCTCCTATGGTTGAGGGTGAGAAAGGAGGGGAAAGGAGGGGAATGGGCAGACAGACCCGCGCCATCGGGGCACGACGAAGCGCGAGGCAGGGGTGCCCCGTGGATGGAGAAGAAGGGATCTCGCCTCCAGCCGCCTATGGGCGGCGGGAGTAGGTTGCCTCTACCGATCCCGATTGAGCGGATCGGCAGGGCATGGACCATCGGCGGCTATGAGAGAGAGGAATGGGGGGATCAGGGGACGAGGTGAACATGCCGGTGACTGGCCGGGGAACTGCCATAGCGCAGCGGCGGCAGTCTCTCCGGTCCGTCGTCCACCGGATTGTTCGGTGTCATTCGCCCCCCACCAGTGTATCCTCCGTCTCCTTCTCGGGCCGTGCGGCAAGGATGTGCTCGACGAGATTGTAGACATCGAACAGGTGTGGATTCTTCGCGTACTTGCCGGCTTCTGCCTGTCGGTACACTCCCCAATAGACGCGGCCATCCCTAACCGTTATGTCGATCCTCTGGTCGTGAGTCGTCCAGATCAAGGCGATGTCAGCCTCCTCCAGAATCCGGACGATCCCTGGAGTCCCCATCTCCTGCGGCCCCGGATTGGGGGAAGGCGTCGCCGCGAGGCCATCCGAGGAAGGGCGAGATCCGCAACCCATGCAAGTCAGGAGAAGCAACGCTGAAAGTAGACTCCTCATGGTGGCTTCTCCTTCCTCCGGAACGTGCCCTTCAGCGGCGCGAGGTACGAGCGTCCGCCCGCAAGGGACTTGTTAGAATTTCTTGATAGGAGGCCTTCCGGCCTTGCATATGATGTTCTCGACGACGTAAACATCTCTCAGCTTCGCATCGTACAGCTTACGTGCAAGACCCTCAGTAGCGACCAGAGTGAACCACTGGGCGTGGTTTGAGCCAAAAGCGATGTCAGTACGATAGAGAGAGCCACGGGCGGGGGCATCATCAAACACCAGCGGCAGCACGGTTGGGGGGCTGCCCGGCTCAAGCCCTCTCAGCACTTCGGCGAAGGCTCCGCACGCATCGCAGTACTTGCCTTGTCTGATATGAGAAGCGTCGATACTGACCGCCAAGCTTGGCAAATTTCTGAGATCCCAACGATGGTAACCCTTCGCCTTGGGCAACTGCGTGAATTCGAGCGCACATGACAGATGATCCGTCAGGAACCCCTTGGCACGATCGGATACGATGTGCCCACCATCGTAGGTCGTTCCCATATCACACTTCCTCTTCCGCAACTGGAAGCCGTCTTTGTCCCACAGTTCTGGGCGTAGGACGCGTCCGCAGGTTGGGCAGATCGCAGGATGGGGCTTGCCGTTCTCGCCGAACTGCCAATGGCAGTACTTCTTGATGGAAGGGTCACTAATGTGAAACGTCTTCTCACCAAGGAGGTAGCTGTCCGTATCACCGGTCGAGATGGTGTAGAGTATGCTCATTGGTAGTCCATTCTAACGCACCAGCTGAGCGGACCGCGTCAGCGGGTACGCTCGGGCTGGATGTTAAGGTTTCTCCGCATCTTCTTCTGCCATCCACAACAGGATTGCGGTATCCGCTCCTCCGACAGCAACAACCCGTTTCCCGTGCACGAGAACACCAAGTCCATGCTCTTCATCCCAGCGACACGCTAACTCAAATCCTACATAGGGGCAACCTGCCTTGGATACTTGATGAACGTTCACGGACTGCAAAGCGATTAACTGCCTTAGCTCAGCAACCGAGGAGACATTGGGCATGTACTTCACGAGTTCCTTGGGCTCATAACCGTAACTTTCCTGCATTGCTGGATACTCTGCCAGAACTGCCGCGAGGAGTATCTCGGATATTGATGCCTCGTGATCTACGGTCCATTGAACGAGGGCAACTTCGGCATCTGACAGCGGTGCATCGTCACGTCCCTCAGGCGCGAAGACTATCGTGATACGACTGTCTCCCCAGGATGGTAGATGTTGCTCGGTAATCCAGTACACATCATCCCATGAAAATGTCAACTGTGTATCTGACATTGGGGCCTCCTGGCATCCTTAACGGTTCATTTCTGGGGCGACCGTGCCGACTGCGCGAGCAGGCGGGTCGGTTGTCCCTAGCAAATGTTGGTTATCGCTTTCATGGTGTCTATTTCTAGGGTGCCTTTCAATTGAATAGTGTTTAGTTTTTGTCAGATTTTACTTTTACGATAATTGACATTATGGTGACAATTATAGACAGCGTTCTTATCAATTTTGCGATATTCGTATACAATTTCCCAAGTTGAATCCCAATCTGATTCTGCGGTTATAGCCACTTCTGGATTTGAATCACCATTATCTCTTTTAAAAACCTGCCAAATTGGCAATTCAGTACTAGCCGTTGAATCCAAATAGGCCTCCACAAAAGATGGGAACCAACCACAGTCCATTCCCATTGATTTTTCATTTACAGTTCCAAATAATGAAACTAAACCCCATGGG
>JABGOW010000542.1 GCA_018645275.1 Verrucomicrobiota bacterium | reverse complement strand
GACGCAGTCCGGGTCCTTGCCACGGTTCGCGCGATCACGCACCGAAAGTACAAGCAACTGCTCGGCGAGGCCGCAGAGCTGCAGCAGCGCCTCGAGGAGCTCGGTATTGCTACCCCGTTGCTCGAGGATGGTACGGACGTGTTTGAGGCCCTGAAGCAGATGGGAGACCGTCGAGGCCACTACATGCCCCGTATCCGGAAGTCCGGGAAGTACCTGCTGATTGCTACCAAGGCCGGCGTGAATCCGCGTCTTGAGACCTTCGACACGAGGATCGGCCGGCGCATCCGGGGAGCGACCTTGAAGCGCGATGGGTACAAGCTCACCTATCAGATCAACAAGACCCCCAGTGAAGCCGCATTCCTGGACGCCAATCTTGTGGCCATGAATGATGTCGTGTCAAATGCCATGCAGCGCCTTGAGCAGGAAGCTCCGACGCTTGAGTCCTTCGACATGCGCAATCAGCGCGTCACCTACAAGCGGAAGACGGACGGCGAGAACGAAGAGCACCTTGTGATCATAGGGCCAAAGCGCGGCACATGGACGAGTCTCTTTGAGGATTTCGGGGGTGGGTTCTGGGATGACGAGCAAAACGGCCTTGGGGAGGTCTGGCACTTCATCAATGCGCAACCCGGGACTGAGGCGCAGATTGCCAAAGCCATGGCCGCCCAGAAGTATGGCGCCGTCGAGTTGACAGAGGCCTTTGCGCGGATCTTCACGCAGCAGGTCGCGGCGATCATTCACTCCCGCGGCAGCCGGTCACGGAAGATTGGCAGGAACGAAGCCACGGGTGAGAACGTGTTCCTGGGATTCGAGGAAGACGCGCTGAAAGCTGTGACCATGGCCGGGAAAGCCACGGCTGGCGGCACAGCTAAACGGCTGATGGCCCGGGATATGATGCAGATCATCACCGGTACAGATATCGACTGGAAGGAGTTTAAGAACAATTTCGAGAGCGATAGCCTGGCCGAGGATGACGATGTCAACATTGCGGCCGAGGCATGGGCCGCTTACCAGGAGCAGGTGAACGAACGGCGCATCGACTCGGCAACGCAACCTATTGCCTACAAGGAAGGCATGTCCTTTATGCGGGAAATGCTGCGGAACGAAGAGCCCAGCGAACGAGTATTCGGGACGTTCAAAGGAATCGCGGGAGTCAAGTACCTGTCAGGCATTGCCCCGGGGCTTGTGAATATGACCGCCCTGGCCACCACCGTGCCGGCAGCCATGAAGACGTACGGTAATATCCCGCTGCGGCGTACAGGTGGACTGCTGGCACGGGGAGTCAAGAACTACGTCAACCACTACATGCACAGCCGTTGGGGCAAGGGCACGGCAGCGACCGGTGAGGACGCTTGGCTCTTCGAGCAGATCAGTCGACGCGGCTGGGATGAAGCTCAGAAGATGATGGAAGCGGTCGGCGTACTGCAGAATGGCATGCAGCGCCGTTGGTCGCGCTTTGTGGACCTGGGGCTCATCGTCTTCTCCACAACTGAGCGGATCAACCGTGGCGCGACGCTTGCCGCTGCCTACTACGGTCTACGCGAGCAAGGAATGGGGCAGGAGGAAGCTCTAACACAGGCCAAAGAGATCAGCGACAAGGGACACGGCGTTTACGGGAAGGAGAACTTGCCGGTCATGGCCCGGGGATCGAGTGTCGGCTCTCAGGTCGCGCGGTCTTTCTACATGTACAAGACCTTTTCGCACAACTACCTCCAGGTGCTTGGTGAGATGATGGGGAAGAAGGATGCCGCTGCCGCCATGTACATGATTCTGTCTACGGGCGTCCTTGCCGGTGGTGGCGCCATGGTCGTGACCCCGATCGCTGCCGCCCTTCTGAAGGCCGCCGCCGCAGTCATCCCGGGAATGGAACCGCCAGACGATCCGGAGGAATGGGTCTATCGCTGGGTCGAGAAAGAGATGGGGGCACCCGCCGGCCGCTTCGCACGCCAGGGAGCCGCTGGCCTGGCCGGGGTGAACCTCAAGGGTTCACTTTCCATCGGCGTGATGGATCTGCCTACGAGCATCAAGGATGTGCTTGGGGCGCCGTATTCGTTGTTCGAGGATCTGGCATACGGCGTTGGTGATGTGCTCCGGGGAGATGTGGCCAAGGGCGCCGAGAGGATTGCTCCTCGTGTGCTGGCCGCTCCAATGCGTGCCGTGCGTGAATCCACCGAGGGCGTCACTTCGCACAGCAACCAGCCCCTCTACTATGGCAATGAGAAGCTCCGGGCCAACTGGTACGAAGCGTTGCTCCGCAGCCTGTCGTTCAATCCTGCCGGGATCTCTGAGAAGCGAGAGAAGCAGTGGAAAGAGCGAATGGTGGAGAAGGACTACACTGGCGTCCGGACGGACATCTACGCCAGGATGCGGCGGTTTGTGCTTAGCGGTGGGAGCAAGGCTGACTGGGCTGACATCCTGATCGATGTAGAGAGGTACAACGCCCGGGTCCGTTCAAGCAGCTTCGAGAGCGTGCCGTTCATCACAGAACGTGTGATCAAGTCGCAGCTCAAGAAGATGGCAACACCGGCCAGGCGGGAGAAGATCCGGGCCGGGACGGCTGAACGGGAGGATCCGGGGCGGGTCGAGTTTGATCCGGGGACGTTGCAGAACCCGCGGCGGTCGAACAGTTCAAGGCGGAGTCGGGCCGG
>JABGOW010000555.1 GCA_018645275.1 Verrucomicrobiota bacterium | reverse complement strand
CGCAATCTGCCCCGCATCTGCAACCGAACTACCACCAAATTTGCATACCTTCATTAATCTAAACTCCTCACACCTCGATGCGGAGGCGAACCGTGCCTTCCAAAACAGCATCGAGGGCATCAATTTCCTGAATTGCCGCGTCCACGTCAGACTCCAGTGCCTCGTGGGTAATGATTACGACGGGCACATGCCCATCAACTGAGTCCCCCTTCTGGAGCACAGACTCAATGCTGATGCCGCGTGCCCCGAGAATACCCGTGAACTGAGCCAAAACCCCCGGCTTGTCGGCAGGCATCAGTCGCAAGTAGTAGCGCGTTCTCACGTCAGAAACGGGCTTCACAGACAAGGTCTCACCTGTGCGCGGCACCGCAGACATACGATGAGAGGCATCTTTCGCCTGGTTGCGAGCAATATCTGCGATATCCCCAAGAACCGTGCTCGCCGTTGGGAGTCGGCCAGCACCACTTCCATAATAGAGCGTCTCGGCAGCCAAATCCGAGTCCACCATCACGGCATTGAAGACTCCGTTGACGGATGCAAGCATGCTGTCAAGAGGCACGAGCGTCGGGTGCACACGCACCTCAACCTGATCTCCGTCACGCTTGATAATCGCCAACAGCTTGATCCGGTAGCCAAATTCCAGAGCATACTCCAAGTCTGCCTTATGCAAGCCGCGAATGCCCTCGACATGTACCTTGTCTGCGGAAAGTGGTGCCCCGTATGCCAATGATGCCAGAATCACCGCTTTGTGCGCCGTATCGAACCCGTCAATGTCCAGACTCGGATCGGCTTCAGCAAATCCTAGCTCCTGTGCATCTTTGAGGGCTACATCGAAAGCCTGTCCCTGGGTTTCCATACACGTCAGGATGTAGTTGCAGGTCCCATTCAGAATGCCATAGATACTCTCCACGCGATTGGCGGCCAACCCCTCGCGCAGCGCCTTGATAATGGGAATGCCTCCGCCGACGCTCGCGCCAAAGTAGATATCGGCCTGGTTGGCCTCTGCCATTGCGTAAATTTCACTGCCGTACTCGGCCAGAAGCTTCTTGTTCGCCGTCACGACGGCTTTGCCCTGTGCCAATGCCTTCAGGACCAGCTCGCGGGCAATGCCCGTTCCGCCAATCAACTCTACGACCACATCAACCTGCGGATCGTCAACAACGGCGGCCGCATCTGTTGTGAGCATCTCAGCGGCCACGGTCACCCCGCGATCACTTTCAATATCCAAATCGGCAATTCTCCGCAGCACAGGTCGGACGCCCAGGCGCTCCGCCATCATATCGCCATTCTGCTGCAATCCCTCAACAACCCCGGCGCCAACAGTGCCGAAGCCAAGCAAACCTATTCCAATTTCTTTCATCAAACACCCTCATCCAGCCCGATCAGGCCAGTATACGCCCTATATAAAGGGTAGACTCTAATCACACGCCACTCTGCCTTACAAGCTATTTTGCTTGCTCAACGTTGTATGCCTGCCTACCATGACGGGCCGTTGTAAGAGGAGTTATTTGGCCCCGCAGAGACGAGGCCTGTGTCAGTCCGCCATTAAGCAGGGAGAGAGAACATGGATTTCGGCCTTACCGAAGAACAGATCATGATTCGGGATCTGTGTAGACAGATCGGCGAAGAAAAAATCAAACCAGTACGCGAGCACCACGACGAAACTGGCGAATTCCCTTGGGACCTCGTCAAAGTCTTTGCAGAAGCCGATCTCTTTGGCATCGCCATTGAAGAGGAATTCGGCGGCATGGGCGGTGGGACCATGGATCTGGTGATCGCCATTGAAGAGCTTTCCAAGTACTGCGCCGGCATTGCCCTCGCACTGTTTGGAACCGGCCTCGGTGCAACACCGATCATGCTTTTCGGAAACAAGGAACAGAAACAGAAATATCTCACGCGTGTTGCTCAGGGCACGGTTTGCGCATTTGGTCTCACCGAAGCAAACGCCGGCAGCGATGCAGGCGGCATCCAGACCACGGCCGTACTTGACGGTGACCACTACGTGCTGAACGGCACGAAACAGTGGATTACCAATGGCGGCGAGGCCGACATCTACACCGTTGTTGCCCTGACCGACAAGAACAAGGGCGCCCGCGGAGCCAGCTGTATCATCGTCGAGAAGGACACCCCCGGTTTCACCTTCGGCAAGAAGGAGAACAAAATGGGTATCCGCGGTTCTATGACACGCGAGCTCGTCTTCCAGGATTGCCGTGTTCCGAAAGAGAACCTGCTCGCGAAAGAGGGCATGGGCTTCATTGTTGCCATGAAGACGCTTGACTCCTCACGCCCCGGCGTGGCTGCACAGGCACTCGGTATTGCTCAAGGCGCGTTTGATGAAGCCATCAAGTACAGCCGCGAGCGTCGCCAGTTTGGCAAGCCGATCTCGGCATTCCAGGGCATGCAGTTCATGCTGGCTGACATGGCTACCAAGGTCGAGGCCGCTCGCGCGCTTGTCTACCGTTGCGCTAACTTCATGGACACCGGTGTCAAAGACGTCAGCAAGATGTCGGCGATGGCCAAGGTCTACGCCTCCGATGTCGCCATGGAGGTTACCACTGACGCCGTTCAGGTCCTCGGTGGCTATGGCTATATGAAGGAATACCCCGTCGAGAAGATGATGCGCGATGCCAAGATCACGCAGATCTACGAAGGC
>JABGOW010000139.1 GCA_018645275.1 Verrucomicrobiota bacterium | reverse complement strand
AATTGCTCCCTGAAGGGGAGCCACAATGCGCTGCGCGGGGTTGACCTGTCCAAGGGGTACTGCTTCTGTCGGACATGTGAGGTATAACGAGGGTATCGCTCGGGGTATGCTCACATCTTTCTGATGTTCCAAATCAACAGCTCCCTTACAGGGCACAAACCATGGGTGGCTACATTCATCGTTCCTACCATGTCGAGCCATCCCGGAGGGATTCGAGCCATTAGCCGGTGGTTGAGCGTAGCGACACCACCGGTTTCTGCATGTATATACAACACTCTTGCCAGATTATACCATACCTGGCGCGCTTCGATGGCTATGATTCCACTGTACTCTCAAATGGAAATAGCGCGTTCGACGACCATGGCAGCACAGCAACGGAGTGATAATCGTGAAAGAGTCATTGCAGCATCTCTTTACTCATGACGAGAAGCCCTTTCTTCTGGGTGCAGAATTGGTCACCACCCGAGGGATCATCCTACAGGAAGACAGCCGCAAGATCAGTGGCTTCGCAGAGGCGCTCTGCGAAGATGATCGCCTCGACTGGATCTCGATCACCGATAATGCGGGTGGCAACCCGATGCTCTCCCCCGACCACCTGGGGCGAAAGGTCCTTGAGGCGGGCAAACACCCCATCATCCACATTACATGCAAAGACCGAAACCGCAATGCGCTGGAGAGTCAGGCCTGGCAGTACGCCAGTGAAGGCCTCGACAACCTGCTCGTGTTAACGGGTGACTATCCCGTCAATGGCTTCAACGGTATTGCTCAACCTGTCTTCGATCTGGATTCCGTGGGGCTACTGCAGATGCTTAATGACCTCAACAACGGTCTGAGAATCCGCGGTCGCCGCCCCAATACCTACCTCAATTTGAACAGCACCGACTTCTTCCTTGGTTGTGCCGTGAGTCCATTCAAGCTGACCGAGGCCGAGCAGTACATGCAGTATGCGAAGTTACGCATGAAGATCGAGGCGGGAGCCAAGTACATCATCCCACAGCTCGGCTATGACATGCGCAAGAGCCACGAGCTGATCACATGGCTCAAAGCGAACAACCTGGATATCCCCGTGATTGGCAACATCTATCGTTTGACTGCTGGTGTTGCCCGTATCTTTAACAAAGGCCTTATCCCCGGCTGCGTTGTCAGCGACGATCTGCTTGCGCGGATCGACAAAGAGAAGAAGGCTGACGACAAGGGCAAATCTTTCTTCATCGACCTGGCTGCTAGACAGTATGCCGCCTTCAAACTCCTCGGCTACCGCGGCGCCTACATTGGTGGCGTCGAGAAATATGATGACTTCTCCGCCATTGTGGATAAGGCCGTCGAATACAAAGACGCTGACTGGACTGATCTTCAGGACGGCCTGGTCAATCCACAGAAGTCGGAATTCCATATGTACGAGAAGCTGGCAGATGGACCGCTCGCAGGACTCACAGATGCCGCCAGGCCGGCTCCCGCGCTGAGCACGGAGGCCCCCCGCGAGCGTGAACTCAAGAAGCGAGACAAGCGGGAAGTTACTGGACTCTATCGTTTTTCGCGCTTACTGCACAACCTGGTGTTTGACTATGAAGCCCCGCTTTTCCACGCCATGCGGAAGCTGTTCGTGTTTCTTGAGAAACACCCAAAACTGGGTGAGGCATCCTACTTCAACGAGCGGATGTCGAAGGGCGCGCTATTTGAATGCCGCGAGTGTGGCGATTGCAGCCTCGCTGACATCACCTACCTCTGCCCGCAGTCACAGTGCGCAAAGAACGAACGCAACGGGCCCTGCGGAGGCAGTCTTGCAGAAGCCTGTGAGGTTACAAAGAACGGCAAGGAGTGCATTTGGGTCAGGGCCTACCATCGTAAACGTGCCTACGGTGAAGATCCGGCTAGCCTGCTTAACCGTCCACCCGTGATCAAGAATAACGATCTTTCCGGCACCTCCGGTTGGGCCAACTGCTTCCTCCTCCGCGATCACAACGCTTTCCTGCGCAATCAACAGTCAACGAAGAGAGAAACAAAATAGAGAATATATGGAATCTGTAGCTGGATTCGTTAGAATTCAGTTAAATATGAACAGGAGATTATGATGAGTTCAGATACTTTCATTGCTGTCGCCGAGAACATTCACTGCACCCTGAGCCGCAAAGTTGGAGGAGCGTTTGCCCGTCAGAATGATGATGGAACTGGCGAAATTCTCTACAAGGATGGCGGCGAGGCGAAGTGTGTGCCTGTGCCCGAGTGCTTCGTGAAGAACACCGACTGGGAAAATGGGAAAGTGAAACACATTGCTGCCGCTATGTGGCAGGGATTCTACGGTAACGGAGAAGCCCAACAGGCTGGCGCGGACTACGTGCAGTACTGGGCCCGCCTCCAGGAAGCCAAGGGCGCAACCTACCAGGAAATCAATGTTGACGAATTCCCGGCCGAACAAGACGAGCGCATGAAACTCATGACATGGGCTGCCGGCGTCGTCCAGGAAGCAACCACCCTCCCCCTCTCCATTGATAGCTCAAACCCCGATATGCTCAGAGTCGGGTTGGATGCTTGCGACATGTCACGCAGTAAGCCCATGGTGAACTCGGTAAGTCTTGAGCGCCTCGATGCCGTCGAGCTGGCAGCCGCGGCCGGCGCTGTCGTGATTGCAGGTGCTACCGGCAGGGATGAAATGCCGAACACCGTTGAGGAGCGCATGACAAACCTCGACGAGCTTACGTCCATTCTCAAAGGCAAGGGGTTCACGGATGCCGACATCCACTACGATCCGCTGGTCTTCCCCATTTCGGTCGATGGCAAGAACGGAACCAACGTCATTGAGACGGTGAAAGCCATTCGTGAGCGCTTTGGCGCTGATGTCCACTTCGCTCCCGGCCTCTCCAACGTCTCATTCGGGATGCCGAAACGAAAGCTAATCAATACCGTCTTCACGCACATGTGCTGGCAAGCCGGCCTTGACGGCGCCATCGTGGACCCGCGCCACGTCAGCCAGGAATCTCTTCAGACCATGGACACGACGACCGAGGCCTACAAGATCGCCCAGGCGTTGTTGCTCGGCGAGGACGACTTTGGCATGAACTACATCACCGCCAGCCGCGAAGGACTGATATGAACATAACCAAAGAGAGCCGACTCGTCGCCGATGGCGCGTGGGGCACGGAGCTGTTCAAGATGGGGCTAGACGCCGGAGGATGCCCGGAAGAATGGAACCTGACACATCCGGATGTCATCAGAAAAGTTGCCAACCAGTATCTTAACGCGGGCAGTGATCTGATCATCACAAACACCTTTGGGGCCAACGCGGCGATCCTGGAGCGCTACGGACTGCTCGATGATCTGGCAAGGATCAACCGTATTGGAGCCGAGATCTCCTGCAAAGCGGCAGCGGAGGCCGAAGGTGAACGCACCGTCTTTGGTTCAATCGGGCCGTTTGGTCGCCTCATCTCCATGGGTGAAGTCGACGAGGATGAGGTCGAGGACAGCGTTAAGGCTCAAGCCGAAGCGCTACTGGAGGGCGGGGTTGACGGTATCGTTATCGAAACCCTAACCGATCTGGCAGAGCTCACTTGCACCGTACAGGCGGTGAAGACGCTGACGGACAAACCGGTTGTGGCGTCAATGTCGTTCGATTCTGGCCCTGCCAAGCAGTGTACCATGATGGGGGTTACCCCAGCCGAGCTCGTCACGGAAGCGGAAGCGGCTGGAGCCGACATTATTGGCACCAATTGTGGGTTGGGTGTGGACAACAGCATCAGGATCTGCCAGGCGCTGCGTAGCGCAACGGACAAGCCGCTCTGGATCAAGGCCAACGCCGGTTTCCCTGAGCTCGTTGGAACCAAGGTCGTCTACTCCATGGCTGCCGAAGGCTACGCCGAGTTCGTGCCCGAGTTGATTCGTGCCGGCGCCAATATCATTGGGGGTTGCTGCGGCACCCACGCCGACCACATCAAGGCGATCCGCGCCATCGTTGACCGCTAGTGTGCTGCCCTGAATGTTCCCTTGCGCGGACCCCTGTTGTACCGAGCTAAGTGCTTGCATCCCGATGAACGTCGCGGACCGAACTCATTTCGGGGGCGAGGCATCTCGACTTCGCTCGGGATGACAATGGTCCGTTCGTGTGTAGGATCAGTTATGGGACAGCACACGAGCCTGCATATTTCACGAACGTCTACGCGTTCGTCGCAGTGCTTTCACGGGACAAAAAAAGGCGCTTCAGATTACCCTAAAGCGCCTTCTAAAATTCATGGCGGAGAGGGGGGGATTCGAACCCCCGGTACCCCGATAGGAGTACAACAGATTAGCAATCTATCGCTTTAAACCACTCAGCCACCTCTCCGTGGAATTGAGGGACGCATAAGATAGCCGCTTGTTATTCGAAAAACAAGCGAAGAAACAGTGGGCATCCCTCAGGTTTTAGCCCTGCTAGTCGCATAAGATCTTTCGACTTCGCTCAAGATGACAGTTTCCTAAGGTTTTTTGTCATGCCGAGTCGGCCCTGCCCGCCGTGGTGGGCATCTCTGCCATCCAGAATCCGCTTGCGGGAGGTCGTTGGCAGCCCTATTCTGCCGCACTGTGAATACGACCGACACAATTGCTGCCATCACAACAGCCCCGGGTGAAGCCGGGATTGCTGTCATCCGTGTTTCCGGGAAGGAGGCTCTCGCGATTGCCGATGCGGTCTTTCGTGGGTCTGGCGAGGCTCCATCGGCACGGTCTGCCAATACGTTCGTTCATGGTTATGTTCATCCGCCGAAACAGAGCGAATCGGATGCGGCCGATATAGATGAGGTCATCCTTCTTACCTATAGGGCTCCCCATAGCTACACCCGTGAGGATGTTGTCGAATTTCAGGGGCATGGGGGCGCAACCAGTGCCCGGCGAATCTTGCGAACCCTTTTGGACGCAGGCGCTCGACTCGCCGAGCCCGGCGAATTCACCCGCCGAGCTTTTCTCTCAGGTCGCATCGACCTTCTACAGGCTGAGGCTGTGATGGATCTCATTCGAGCCCGCTCAGATCGCGCCGCCGTCGCTGCAGTCGAACAGCTCGAAGGATCCCTAAGCCGAAGCTTTACTGATGTTTATGACAGACTGATTGCAGTAGCTGCAGATCTTGAGGCGACGCTTGATTTTGGGGAGGATGAGCTTCCCGCTGCCACCATGGCGACCCTGCGCAACCAACTCGATGCCGTAAAGGCCGATCTCGAGGAGCTCGTGGCGACTTGGGATGAGGGGCACCTGTTACGTGAAGGGGCGACCGTTGTCATCTCGGGAAGGCCGAATGTAGGCAAATCAACGCTACTCAACGCCTTGCTTGGGGCTGACCGCGCGATTGTGACACATCAACCAGGAACCACACGTGACGTCCTGGAAGAGCAGCTCGTTCTCGATGGGATTCCGCTGCGTCTCATAGACACCGCAGGGCTCCGCAATGCAGATTGTGACATTGAGCAGGAGGGCATTCGCCGGGCCCACTCACAGATTACATCAGCTGACATAAACCTTTGTGTCATAGATGGTTCTGAGACTATATCAGATTCCGAACGGAAACACATTTCCGTGCGTGATGCTGAAGGCTGTATCGTCGTCATGAACAAATGTGATCTCGGCCGCAGGGCTACTGATGCTGATTTTCCGGAGCTGACCACGATTACCTGCTCCCTGCGGGATGGAGTTGGCGTCGAGGAGTTGCGGCAGGCTATATCTGACAAGATTGGCGTGACCCAATCGGCACCCAGTCATGCCACCATTTCTGAACGCCATCGCCTTATCGTTCAATGTGCGCTGAACGAATTGAACGATGTGTCTCGCCTGCTTGCATCAGACCAGGATGAGTTTGCTGTGGTGGCGGCTGGAATGATCCGCACGGCACTTGAGCAACTGGGCGAAGTGACAGGACGGACCTATCACGCCGAGCTTTTGGACAACGTCTTTGATCGCTTCTGTGTGGGGAAATGATGCAGCTAGAGGTCCAGTATGACGTTATCGTCGTCGGCGGCGGGCATGCCGGTGCGGAGGCTGCTCTGGCTTCTGCGCGCTACGGAGCGCGCACGCTGCTGGTTTCCATGCGCGGCGATGAGATCGCTTGTATGCCGTGCAATCCAGCAGTTGGCGGGATCGCGAAGTCCCACCTTGTATTCGAGCTGGATGCACTAGGTGGCGAAATGGCTCGAAACAGTGACTATACAGGAATTCAGTTCCGCGTCTTGAATACGCGCAAGGGTCCTGCCGTGAGAGCAAACCGCGTACAATGCGACAAGTTTGCCTATGCTTCTCGTATGGCGGCAGTCGTACAGATCACTCCGGGACTTGATATTCTTGAGGATGCCGTTAGGTCATTGGACATCCGCAACGGCTCTCTCCGTGGCATCATTCTGGGCGACGGAAGTCCCGTTCCCGGCAAGAGCGTCGTCATTACCCCGGGAACTTATCTCAACGGGCGTATCCATATAGGCGACAAAGTCCATGCCGGTGGTCGTGGAGACATGCCATCCTCCGATTCGCTAAGTGATTCTCTGACCGGACTTGGTCTTGAGATGGCCCGTCTGAAAACGGGAACTCCACCGCGCCTGCATAGGGACAGCATTGACTACGGCAAACTTGAGCCTCAACCCGGAAACGAGCCTCCGCCCTTTTTCTCTTGGGAAGCGAGACGCGATGCCGAGATGTTCCACGTGGAACATTTAAAGGATGACAGCCAGGATGTAGGAGGAGAAGCGACAAACGCTAACGCCGCCGAGAAGGCGATGTTCCACGTGGAACATAGGAACGATCTGGAGCGGGAATCTCGAGAAACGGAGAGCGAAACGCCTCCGCAGCGAACGGCCGGAGAAGTCGAAGGTCGTGATTGCTTGCGTCCATGGGTTCCGGGGAGCGACCAGATATCGTGCTATCTAACGCATACGACGCAGGAGACGCACCAGATTATATCAGACAACCTGAGCAAGAGCTCTCTATATGGAGGTGCGATTTCCGGCACAGGGGTTCGATACTGTCCCTCGATTGAAGACAAGATCGTGAAGTTCTCGGGAAAGGACTCGCACCATGTCTTCATCGAACCCGAGGGACGCACCACCAACCTGATCTACCCCAATGGGACTTCGAACAGTTTGCCGGCGTCGGTCCAGAAGACGATGATTCATTCCATTCCAGGGCTTGAGAAGGCGGAGTTCCTAGAGTGGGCGTATGCCATTGAGTATGACTTTGTAGATCCCAGGCAACTCACGCACACGCTTGAGGTTAAGCGTGTAGAAGGGCTCTTTCTTGCTGGTCAGATCAATGGGACCACGGGGTATGAAGAGGCTGCCGCGCAGGGGTTTGTTGCTGGGATCAACGCCGCCAGAAAGGCCCGTGGGGAGTCACCGTGGACACTGGGTCGAAGCGATGCCTATATCGGCGTTCTGATTGATGACCTCGTAACGAAGGGCACAGATGAGCCGTACCGCATGTTCACGTCTCGGGCTGAGCATCGGCTCATTCTACGTCAGGATAACGCGAGGTTCAGATTGCTGAAGGCGGCGACAATGCTGGGGGTGGCGCCTGAAACCCATCTCCAGGAGAGCGTGAGATTTCAGCGAAAGATTGCGGCGGAGATGGACCGACTCGAAAAGACGTTCGAGGGGCAATCATCGCTCGCGCAGCTACTACGCCGTCCTGATATGCGCTACAGCGACCTACCATCGCCGGGTGACGCTCTGCCTCCGGCCGTCACTGAGCAGGTTGAGATTGAAACGAAGTACGCCGGCTACATTGCGCGAGAGAACCGAAAGATCGAGAAAGTCAACGGGCTGGAGCACCAGAAGCTTCCCGTGGATATCGACTACTGGAAGCTTGATGCCATCAGCTACGAATCTCGCGAAAAACTTAGTCACATTCGCCCGACAAGCATCGGCCAGGCTTCGCGAATCCCCGGTATCAGCCCCGCAGACATCGCGATTTTGGCAGTTTCACAGAAACGGTAGTGAGGAGCTGGAGGGGAATGGGCGGATTCATCGTCAACGTCGACGCGAGCGCCGCCGATCCGCTGCACCAAACGCGTTGACAAACGGTTGGCTGAGGCAAGCGTCAGCATAACCCACTGCGGTGCACGAGCATATACCAATAAGGAAGGATAGCGAGAATTCTGTTGATGGAATCCGACAGCAACAGGGGTGTAATAATATGCAATCTTGCCGCCTGCGCCCCGTGTTCACAATTAGTGTAGATATTCAAAGTTTCCTCTTTCCCTTTATGCCACCACTCGGGTATCATACGTGGCGTGCGAATGGGGAAGAACATGGGATGGGGCACTGCAGGAGCGGGGGCCTATCCACAGCATAGAATAGGAGATGGACGTGGAAGATGTGTTTAATAGAGTGTTGGAACTGTCGGTCATCTACGGGATCAAAGTCATTGGCGCAATCGCCGTACTCATTATCGGGCGGTTGGTTGCGAAGCTCGTGCGAAAGCTCATTGAACGAGCTATGGCAAGGGCAAAGCAGGAGCAGACGCTTATCTCTTTCGTCAGCAACCTAACTTATGCGGGGCTGATGGCATTCGTTGTGGTTGCGGCGCTAGGGCAGCTGGGGATCGAGACAGCATCCTTCGTTGCCATTCTGGCGGCAGCCGGCTTGGCGGTCGGTTTGGCTCTCCAGGGATCGTTATCCAATTTTGCCTCCGGCGTTCTGATGATTATTTTTAAGCCTTTCAAGGTTGGGGACTTCATTGAAGGCGGAGGCGTTGCGGGTGTCGTTGAGGAGATTTCGATCTTCACGACGCAGCTCAAGACACCGGATAACAAGCAGGTGATCGTGCCGAACGCCCAGATGACGGGCGGTAACATTGTGAACTACTCCTCAAAGGGCACGAGGCGGGTTGATTTGGTTGCCGGGATTGGGTATGGCGATGACATTGACAAGGCGCGCGGCATTCTCCAGAGCATTCTGGATGCAGAGGATCGAATTCTGAAGGATCCTGAGCCAACCATTGCGGTCTCCGAGCTGGCGGACAGTAGCGTCAATTTTGTGGTGCGGCCCTGGACGACTGCAGATGACTATTGGGGCGTGTATTTCTCTCTGACGGAAGCCATCAAGAAGCAGTTTGATGCCAATGGAATCTCGATTCCATTCCCACAGCGGGATGTGCACGTTTACGAGCACAAGGAAGATTAATTGGTCTATAACATGTTGTGGCAAGGCTGCTTATGTAGCTGGCCTCGGGAGTTCTTGATTAGGGTGGCGTGTTGCTTAAGACAGAAGCGCGCCTTTTGGTGAGATGCTTCGTTCCGACGTACGTCGGGATCAGTATGACCGTTTCCAAAGGGTTGCAGCCCTTTCGATTCTGCCATTCCGAGCGAAGTCGAGGAATTTCAGTTCTAACAGAACGGTATAGTAGAAAGCGAGAATCGGATATGAAGGTAGTGAGCATTGCAGTCGCGGTCGTCGTGGGAGCAGCGCAGCTGGTGGTAGCTGCGGATGGTGAATGGGACAGCACGGTGGCAGCTGGCGTAAACGTGACATCGGGCAATAGTGATACATTGGCCGCCAGTGGGAGTGTTTCGGGTGAGAAGGCCGGTGAAGACAACGAAATCCGCTTGGGAGTGGAAGCAAACTTTGCCGAATCTGAAGTCGATGGCGTTGACGAGACAACAACGGACAATGCGAAGGCATATCTTGCCTACAAGTATAAGTTCGATCGCAGCTATGCCTACTCTGACAACAGCCTCGCCACCGACGATATGGCAGACATCAAGTACCGTCTGATCGCGGGTGTGGGTATGGGCTATCGTGTAATTGAGTCCGATGCCATCAAGCTTGGGCTTGAGCTGGGAGCGGCGTACATGTCAGAGGAACTCGCTGGTGATGTATCCGATGACGGCATCTTGGCGCGGATTGCCGCGCGGCACGACCAGGCGTTGAGTGAAACATCCAAGTTCTGGTTGTCTGCTGAGTATCTGCCTCGCGCGGATGATACGGACGACTATCTCCTCAATGGGGAAGCGGGCGTTGAAGCAGCATTGAATTCAACACTCAGTCTGCGTGTGGTTGTTCAAGATCGGTACGATAGCACCGTTCCTGTGGACCGGGAACACAATGATCTGGCCGTGATTAGCTCACTGGTTTACACGCTCTAAGCCCCGGGACTTCTGGTACCCAAGCCAGCCAACGGTTCGGGAGCCCTCTGTGGTTTCCGGACGTTGGCTGTTTGTTTTTTGAGCTCTTCACGGAATTGTGTAGTCACCATGTCATTCCTCGCGCCATGGCCGTTTGAGAGAGAAGAGATAGGCGTGTACGAGTAAGTGTACGAGTACGAGGAGAGAGAGATTCTCGCCGGTTCTTCCCGTACTCGTACACTCGAATCTCTTCATCCCTCCTGATAGCAGCACGACGGGGCTGCGAACTACACACTTCCGTGAAGAGCCCCTTTTTGAGGGGCTGTTCTCCAATTGCCTTGCATCCTGTTGGCACGCTGTCTAATATCGCTTCTCTCAAGCGGGGGGTGACGGTGCGGGCCCATTTTTGGGTGAATGCAATCGCGAATTGGGGACATGATGGTGAAGCGGAAAATATGCATGTTGGGGGCTTTCTCTGTCGGCAAGACCAGTCTCGTCAGTCGGTTTGTTCACAGTCTTTTCTCTGAAAAGTACCACACGACGATTGGCGTGAAAGTGGACAAGAAGCAGGTCGTGGTCAACGGCGAGGATGCGGCGCTCATGATATGGGATATCTATGGAGAAGACGATATTCAAGAGGTCCGCATGAACTACGTGCGCGGGGCGGCGGGATATCTTCTCGTGGCCGATGGCACACGCTCCGACACCCTGGACGTAGCCCGGCAGATTCGGAACCGGGTCGTGAGGGATATCGGTGACATTCCTTTTGTCCTGCTGATCAACAAGTCTGACCTCACCGAGGAATGGGAGTTCTCTGACGAAACGCTCGAAGCGCTCAAGGCGGAGGGGTGGCTGACGGTTCTCACCAGTGCCAAGACCGGCGAGGGCGTTGAAAAAGGATTCAGTCTTTTGGCAGATGCCATCATTGAATAGTAGGCGAAGCAATGGAACTACCCGAACCGATTGGAGAGCACCTCAAATCGCTTTTCGTACGGAGTCAGTTCCCGGCCTATCTTTTCGTATCCCACGATGGCGTCCTTCTTGAGTGGGGGGGGGGCTGTGATCGCTATGGCTTGACGCCTTTGGAATCTGGAGTCTTGGCTAGCGATCAGATTGACTTCCTGGAGGGAATGCTACCCCTTGAAGAGGGTTGGTTTCAGCTTCCCCGTCTTCTGGTGCACGACTTCCGCGTCGTCGATGTCCATTTTGTCCCCGGAGAGGAAGGGGATTGGGTTGTTTTATTGGATACGACTGAGGCAGCAAACCGTGAAACGGTCGCGCAGCAGCAGGCTAACGACTTGGCGCTCCTGAAACTGGACCACCTCAAAATGCTCGCGCAGCTTCGGGCCCATAATGAGAACATGCGCGCGGTATTGAATCAGCTCCGTCTCACAACAGCCGTGATTGCGGAGGACGGAGGTGTCTTGTTTCTGAGTCGGTCGGGGCTGGATCTTCTGCATGCAGATAAGGCCAATGTGGAGGGAAGCAACTGGCGGGAGGTCTTCCGCTTCTCTGATGCCGACGCGGAGCAGTTTGCACAGCTGCTAGAGGTCCCGCGCGCCTCGCGTGAGCGGCTACGGCTGGAACTCAAAATGGCTACGGGCCGCATGCGTAGCTTCGACATCGACATTCAGAGCGATCCTCGGGACCCGGCGCAGCGCATTGCTTATTTCTACGACATCTCTGATTTGCTCGACTTGCGAAACAAATTGCATGAGAAGGCACGGTTTCAGGATATGGTTGGCAAGAGCCATCCGATGCGGCAGGTGTTTCAGATTATCGAGGAAGTCGCTCGTGTTGATGCAACGGTTCTGGTTGAGGGAGAGACGGGAACGGGCAAAGAACTGGTTGCCAGGGCCATTCACTACTCAAGCCCTCGCCAAGCGGGGCCCTTTATCGTAGTCAACTGTGCTGGCTTGGCTGATTCTTTGATCAACAGCCAGCTCTTTGGTCACAAGAAAGGCTCTTTTACAGACGCGGTAACTGACCAGAAGGGCGTTTTCGAGGCGGCCCATGGTGGCACGATTCTATTGGATGAGATTGGCGACATTCCGATGAATACCCAAACGCGTATCCTCCGAGCCCTGGAACAGCGGGAGATTGTCAGGGTAGGGGAGACACAGCCTCGCAAGGTCGATATTCGGATTCTGGCTGCCACCAACAAGAATCTTGAGACGGAGGTCAAACAGGGCAACTTTCGTTTGGATCTGCTCTATCGCATTAGGATCGCGCGCGTGACGCTACCGCCGCTGCGAGAGCGTCGCGAAGATGTGCCGCTATTGGTGGAGGCTTTTGCACATGATATTTGTGTAGAGTATGGATTGGAGATTCCTCACGTTGAGCGGGATGTCTTAAGCGCCTTGATCGCCTATCGCTGGCCGGGCAACGTTCGTGAACTACGCAATGCGGTTGAATTTGCCCTGATCCGCTGTAAGGAGGCAAAGCTCCGGCTGGTTGATTTGCCCCCCGAGCTCACTGCCGCAGGAAATGTCGGGGGGAGTGCCTCTAGCACCGACTCAGACAAAGAACGTATCCTCAGTGCCCTGAAGGCAAGCAAAGGGCGGCGTGCCGCGGCCGCCAAACTGCTTGGTATCAGCCGCGCCACGCTCTATCGCCGCATGAAAGCCTGCTGTCTGGGGGATGATGTACTCTGAGTCTGTTGGCGTTGAGACCGGCGCTTCTTCTGAGGCCCGCGGTTCCCTCATTCTTGCATCCGCATCGCCTCGGCGTCGGAAAATCCTTGAAGCCTGCGGCTTGAGCTTCCGCGTCGTGGTGCCGGAAGTGGAAGAGGTCCATTGGCACGGCGATCCCGAGGGAACGGTGACAGAAAATGCCGCCCGAAAGTGTCGGTGGGCGTGTGAACGCTACCCGTTGGTGACCGTCATTGCGGCGGATACGGTCGTGGTCTTCAACGGAGAGAGCATCGGTAAACCAAAATCGTATGATGAAGCAGTTACGATGTTGGAGCAATTCTCGGGCTGTAGCCAGATGGTCTACACGGGAGTCGCGATGGGCATCTCTGATCAGCCGCTGCAGCAGAGCACTACAAAATCCCGGGTCCATTTTCGTGAACTCAATTCCTCCGACATCGAAGCGTACTTCCGGCGTGTAGATCCGCTCGACAAAGCGGGAGGGTATGATATTGACCAGCACAGCGATCTCATTATTCGCGATTACGAAGGGTCATGGACAAACATCATGGGCTTACCCCGGGCCATCGTGGAGGCGTGGTTGACATGCAAATAGGCTCTCTGAAAACCGAAACGTCTTTCTTTCTGGCCCCCATGGCCGGGTACACAGACGCCGCATTTCGTTCCGTCTGCAAGCGCTTCGGTTGCAGCATGGGGTATACCGAGGTCGCTGTAGCACAGGGACTTATACGCGGATCAAAACCGTCGTGGCATCTCTTGGAAACCGTGCCTGGTGAGCGTCCGATCGCGGGGCATATCTATGGCTCTGATCCGGATGTAATGGCGAGAACCGCTGCAGCCATAGAGGCAACCGGTCGGTTTGACCTTATCGACATCAACTGCGGATGCCCCGTTCGGAAAATCGTCGCCAAGGGGGCTGGCGCGGCCCTGATTCGCGACCCGAACCGGATTGGTGAGATTGTGCGCGCGGTGCGTGCCGAGGTCTCGCTTCCCGTCACCGTTAAGACCCGGATCGGATTTGATGCAGAGAAGCCCAGAATTCGTGAGATCGCGGAGCAGGTGGAGACGGGTGGTGCCCACGCGCTTGCCATCCACGGTCGCTACGCAGCCCACCACCATCGCGGGGATGTAGATTGGGAGCTGATCGCCGAGATCAAGACGATGTGCCGCATACCGGTTATTGGCAACGGAGGGGTATTCACGGCACAGGAGGCCTTGCGCCGACTACGCGAGAGTGGTGTCGACGGCATCATGATTGCCCGCGGTGCCGTAGGGCAGCCGTGGATTTTTGACGACATTGCGCGCCTCGAGCGTGGGGAACCCATCGCGGTGCGTAGGCTCACCGAACTTCGCGACATCATCGAGCAGCATCTTGCCGGGCTCGTCGCGCTGAAGAAGATAGAGGGGGGCCATCGGCGAAAGGGGAGCTTCCTGGTCGATCGTGGTGCGGCCACGCATTTCCGCTGCCATCTCATCCAGTATCTGAGCGGGCTCCAAGATTGGGCCGACATACGCCGGCAGTTCAACGACTTGGCCTCCAGCGCGGACATTATGGAAGTCGTGGATGCCGTCTTCGAACGGCAACACAGCGACATCGTACCGTCGCGGTAAGCGTGAGATCGGTGACGCCGCTCAATCGAACTCGGTTGAGATCTTCTTCCCGAGTTTTAGGTGATAGCCGCAATGCACGCAGAGTACGGCACCATCGGCCAGCTCAGCTTGGCATTCCGGGCAGCCGTTCTTTTCCGGTTCGGGGGGCACTGATGGGATTGAGACGTTGGGCAGATTCGGCAACACCAACGTCTCTTCCGGCTCAGGCCCCGGGATCGTGATTGTGGCCTCACAGGCCGGACACGCGATTGCCTCCCCAGCCATTTCCTCTGGGGCTTCAAGGACTTGCCCGCACTCAGGGCAGTTGAATTCAATATCGGCCATACATCCCTCCGGAATCGTCAATCTCGCATCCCACGTTGTGCTCCATCATATAAATCTGCAGTCGCCCTCGCAAGATCTGATTGGGCAGAACATGTCAGTGAAGGTTATCCGACATATCTCAGCACGCCGAGTCGATCTGCTTTTTGCCAGGCGCGGGGAGTTGTTCCTCTCTATCCTCCAATACCGCGCTAACGCAATCCTAACGATTCACCTCTTTATCAATTCTTAGGATTGTGTTAGCTGTATCGAAACCAATTAAGGAGAAGTGCCGTGGATACTGGATCCGTAGTTGAAATCATCATGAAAGTCGTGGGAGGGCTTGGCATCTTTCTGCTCGGGATGAAGCACATGTCGGAAGGCATGCAGGCTGTCGCGGGCAACCGGCTTAGACATTTGATCGGTACCGTAACGAGCAACAGATTCACTGCTTGCGGAGTGGGTACACTTGTGACCTGTCTTGTTCAATCCAGTTCTGTTACGACCGTCATGGCTGTCGGGTTTGTGAATAGCGGTTTCATGACCCTGATTCAGGCGATTGGTGTGATCATTGGCGCCAATATTGGTACGACAATCACCGGCTGGATTCTGGTCCTGAAAATCGGAAAGTTCGGACTTCCCATCCTCGGTGTTTCGGGATTGACCTATCTATTCTCCAAGAATGAGCGCCTGCGCTACACCGCTATGTGCATTATGGGCATTGGCATGGTGTTCTTTGGTTTGCATATCATGGGAGGCTCTTTCAAAACACCCGAAGTCAAAGAGCTGCTTAAGAGCATTTTCGCCACCATGAGTGCGGGCTCTTATCTGGGGGTAATGAAATGTGCGATTGTCGGATGCATTGCTACGATGATCGTTCAGTCTTCATCTGCAACTCTCGGCGTTACCATTGCGTTGGCTCAGAGCGGCGTGATTGACTACCACACGTCTGCCGGTCTGATTCTTGGCCTCAACATTGGAACCACAATCACAGCCTTTTTGGCTTCACTTGGGGCAACGGTGAATGCACGTCGTGCCGCCTATTCCCACATCATATTCAATATTGTAGGAACGCTCTGGCTAGTTCCATTCTTCTTCCTTTATCTGCGATTGATCGAGTGGGTTGTTGGGTTCGGCGCGGCCCCGGAAGAGGCTCTCGACATCACGGCTCTGATTGCGATGACGCATACGGGATTCAATGTTGTCAACACGATCGTTTTCATTCCTTTGATTGGCATTCTGGCGAAGATCGTCACCATGCTTGTCAATGATCCTCCCCACAAAGAGACTCCGCATCTGACGTATTTGGATGTTCGCATGTTGGACACTCCGGCAATCGGCATACAGCAGTCTCTGGCCGAGGTAGCCGAGATGGGTAATCATACTCAGAAAATGTTCCGGTTTCTGCGTGAGATTGTTACTTCGAAGACTCCAGATGAGGGCCTGATAAAGAAGCTATTCCATCGTGAAGAGGTGTTGGATATTGTTCAGAAGGAAGTCACCGAATTTCTCGGCAACATGCTTTCGGGTAATGTGTCGCACGATGTTGTTGAACGAGGCCGCGAGCAACTTCGCATGGCAGATGAATATGAATCCATCAGCGACTACCTTGCCAATATTCTGAAGTTTCACATCAAGCTGCGAAAAGAAGAGATGTTCTTCTCCGCTCAGGAGAACGGCGAACTCCTGGAGTTGCACGACCGCGTGGATTCCTATGTTCAGATGATTACTGAGGGCGTGAAAGAGGATCATCCAGAGATCATAAGTAAGGCCCATGTTGAAGGGGATTCAATTACGTTTGTTATCAAGGAGCTGCGGACGAAGCATCTTGAACGGGTAAGCGAGAAAGCAACAACACCTCTTCATAGTTTGATCTACACCGATATCCTGAACGCCTATCGCCGTGTAAAAGATCACGCCCAGAACATTGCTGAGGCGTTGGCTGGTGAGAAATAGAGGGGAGCGGAAGGAGCTTGCGCTCAGAAGAGAGTGTATGTCACTATTCGTCACCCTTAACCCGAATAACAAAAGAAGGAGCCCGGTTATGAACAGAGTGTCCATTGTTGCCGCAAGTCTCGTATGTGTTGCAGGTATTGCAACGGCTGGAGCCAAAATTGAAATCGACGAACAATCCGGCATCGACCTCGGCTTCCGAGTTCAGCCGCTCTTGGTTGTCACTGAGTCCGATATTGATGGCGACGGCGAGTTGGACACGGAGTCTGACTTCAAGGTACGCCGGGCCCGTCTCCGTCTAAAGGGGACGCTGACAGACCGCATTACAGCATTTCTGCAGACCGATATCGGCTCAGGCGCCAATGGGTCTGGATACGACTGGCGCGTCATTGATGCGTGGGTTTCCGTCAGAATCAACCCCCTCTTCACGGTTCTTGCGGGTGAGAACATGGTTCCGGCTAGTCGTCAGAACCTGACCTCCTCGGGGGCATTGATGGCGATTGATCGCCCCGGCATCAACTACAAGACGCTGACATGGGGAACTCGCTCGGTCTATGCGTTCGCGAACCGGACTTTCCTCGATGCGGATGCCGGACTGCGCGGAGAGATTGACGTGCGTGACGCGGGCGCCACGGCTTTTGGTGCGACCTCATTCACGGATGACATGCACTTCAAGTACTACGCAGGCGTCTACGACGGCATTCAGTTCGCTGACGAGGACAACCTGCGCTACGCCGGGCGCGTGCAGGTTAACTTCTTCGATGCTGAGGACAAGTACTTCAATCTCAGCACTTACCTGGGAAGCAAGAAGACGGTTGGAATTGGTGCGTCATACGATACGCAAGATGCCGTCTCAACCTGTGAGAGCATGGATGTGGTTGACTACACCTTCTACACCTTTGATGCCTTCGTCGATCTTCCCTGTGGGCCCGGAACGTTTACTGCAGAAGCGGCCTACGAGATGCTGGATCTGG
>JABGOW010000186.1 GCA_018645275.1 Verrucomicrobiota bacterium | reverse complement strand
CGTGGCCCAGCAGACGTGGTGTCCTGTATCCCGGAAAAGCAAAGTCCTATTGGCTGTTCAGGTGCCTCTCTATCGCCGAGAGCTGTTGGCGTAGTTGGCGATCGCGCGGCAGCGCATCTCTGAGTTTCTGCTGTTGTGGTCCCACGGCCGCGCCACTGCTGATACCCAGTAGACCGGCAATGTCCCGCTGAGTCAGCCCCGCGTACTTGGAGAGCATCTGCGATCCTATGGCTCTCAACATCGAGTTCCGTCGTCGCTGCTGGAACGCCTCCACGTCCTCGGCGAGCACCGTTGCCACCGTCCGCAGAACCGTCTCCGGCTCCACTCCCCCTCGCTCCTTACGCAGGCGAACATCTTCAGCCTTTTTGTACGCCTCCGCCCGTTCAATATACTGCGCCCTCACCCAGCATGCCGACAGTCACATGGTAGATTGCCACAGGATACTCAACTCTCAGGTAACGAGCCATGCCATTACACTATCGGCTATCGGCTATCATCGTCGGTGTAAACTGTTATCTTTAGGACCCCTCTCCCGACCGCTGCAACCGCTGTTCGGACTTGGAAAGCTTGGCGCTGGCGGACCCTTATCTCAGAGCGCTGACGCCGCCGCCGGTGAGGGCGCGTTTGACTTCCTTTTCGACGTCGACTTGCTTGACTATGCTGACGTCGCCCGGGGTGGACTGCACGCAGATGCCGTGGGCGGCACCCAGTTGAACCGCATCGGCTACCGTCTTGTCGTCCAACAGCGCCGCGGTCACACCGGACGCAAACGAATCGCCGCCACCGGTACGATCGGCTATCTCCACGTTCTCACGAACAGCGGCCTGGTGAACGGTGTCCTCAGCCGTATCGTAGAGCACCGCGCCCCAGTTGATCCGGTCGGCACTGAGAGCGGCGCGAAGCTGCGTGCCGATCAGTTTGAGGTTCGGATACTTTTGCGCGACGGCGCGCAAGAGTTCGGAGTAGGCTTCAAGCCATATGTCAAGAGATTCGTCTTGGTTCACTTCGCGGCATGTTTCGCCCAGCGCGTCCTCGAAATCGCTCTGATTGCCGACCAGGAAGTCGGTCAGCTCGACGATCTGCCGGTTCTGTTTGCGTGCCCGCTCTTTGTCCGGCTCAACCTTGCTGCGATAGTTCAGATCGAACGCGCGAAAGGTGCCGGCTTCGCCGGCCGCCCGCATCGCGTCGATCGCTACCGCACGGCCTTGTGGTCGGTGGCGCAAATGCCGCAGGCCTTCACATCCACGACCACCTGCGTTGGTCCGGGTTCGGGCGTCGGCACATCTTCAAGAACCAGTTGGTTCACATCTTTCAATACAGCAGCAATCATCTCCAGATCCTTTTCCTGTCACTTCTCAAACTACTCTTAACCACAAAAGGGGGCATCAGTTTGTCGGCTGCAGGTTAATTGCAGTCGGCTCCAGCGAATCAATTTCAACGTCCTTGATGGTCATGCTCTTTCCTGATGCCTCAAACAGGTAGCCAGCGGGTTCCCATGTGCCGTCCCAACCAACGGTCACATCGCAGGTCTGCACCGGCTCTTCCTGTATCCGGCTGTTCACTTGGGCTGCAAGCAGCCAGTTGTATGTCGGACGCGGGGTTTTGCCATCGCGCCGGACCAATCCAAAACCGTAGTCGTCCATCGTGTGGCCGACAGGCAGTTGGATCCCCGCAGCTTCCTGGTCGCACTCGCGACCGTTCCCCGAATGGAATTGGTAGGGAAGTATCTGCGCGTAAATCCTCTGTGCCATGGCCTCCGTAATAGAGCTTTTCCACGCGTTCAGATGCCCTTCATCAAACCCCTCGGCGGTCGAAACCTTCCAGGCCTCCCACAAGTTACCGGCATCTATCCCGAATTCCGTGTTCCAGATCGGGCGATTGAAGTCACCGTAGCCGGCCATAGCCAATTTCGCCTCGTACCCGCTGGTGATCATCCGCCACTTCAGCGGAACGCCATAGGTATGGATATTCATGAAGTCAAAGGTGTCGCGGCCACCTTCTTCATAAATACCGCGGATAAATTCGCTGGGGGGGGCGGCAATTCCGCCGATCAATACCCATGCCTTGGGGTTGGCGCCCTTGATAGCCGGATAGACGAGCTTCAGCATTTGCGCGTAGCAGCGTCCGCGCTCAAAGAGAGGATACCCGGGACGCTCCGCCCCAAAAAGATCCGTGAAGCTGAGGTCCATCTCGTTCCATAGCTCCCAGAAGCGGACGGAGGGATAGCGCTCCACCAGAAAACGCGCGAATTCGGCAAAGCGTTGGTATCCTTCCTCACGGTTTTCCCAGCCTGTACCGGGCGGATTGCCGTGCAGGAGAAGAAGCAACTCGATGTCTGCCTCTTTCGCGCGTGCGATAACGCCGTCATAGCGCGCCAGGGCTTCCTGGTCATAAACGCCAGGCTTGTCGGTCTTTTCGATGTTGTGCCAGTAGACCGTATGCCGCACGATTCGCACACCGAGTGTCTTGACCCGTTCCAGTGCATCGCGGGAGGTCCCATGCATTCCCATACCCAGCTCACTGCGGGCATCATAAACCCACAACTCTGTCGGTGAACGGCGCCATGCCACGTATGGCTTCGCGTTAGGCTGAAGATGTTCATTCAGGTCATTGTAACGTGATTGGTCTGCTCCCCAGGAAGCGGGACGAGGTTTACCCAGCAGAACGCGAACATCGCCCGCCTTCAGCTCAAGCCGGATAACGCGCTTGAAATCCCTCCAACGGCTGGGAACAAGCTGACCCGTCAACGCGTCGGTCACCTCTCCGAACGAGTCAAAGGTCACTTCGACGTCAACCGGCTCACCGTCATAATGCAGCGTTGGAGCGGAGTTAATCACAAAGAGAACGCGCGTGTCTTTGCCTTCCCACATCCGCAGGTCAACCGAAGGCACGGGCTCGCCCGTTCCCGCTCGCGTAACGGCGTTACGATTCAGCACGCCGCTTCGCTTCAGAAACCGCCCAAAGAACCTTTCAAAGTTTTCATCCACCCAGCATGTATCGCGAGCGATGTAGAGCGTCTGGGGCGTTTCCACTATGGCCGGCTTGCCGTCCTCGAATGTGCCGGTAACTTTGCCGCCGTTGATCGCTTGTACGTCTTCCCAGTACATTTCGTGCCGACCACCGCACGACCACTCAAACTGCGTGTCCTCATCGCCGAAGATATTTCCCGAGCCGAGCGCCTCGCCGGAAGCAAGCTTGATCGGCCGACTGCTCCAGGTGTCCATTGTGACACGCACATCAACGGGGTTATCGTCAACAGACCGCGCCCCGCGCCTGAGTTCAAGAGTTCCAGTCTTTTCACGCGGCTGACGGGAGAGTGAATTTGCCTTAACACCCATCCAGGCCGGAGGATACTGTGTACGCTTGCGGCCGTAATCATCAAGTTCGGCAAAACGGGCGTTGGCGAACACATGACCGCCGTTTTCGTCGGTGAACTTTCGTATCTGCGAGAGCACATCATCAGGCAAGGCAATTGTCCCCACCGTGATAAGCGCCCGGTACTTCTTCAAATCTCCTCGCCGGACCATGTCTTCTGTCACAAACTCAAAGGGCGTATGACTGCGATACAAGAGATCAATAATGGTTGTCTGGTCGGCAGACGGGGCGTAATCGCCGGAAACTGCCAGACCGCTCGTTGTGGAATGCAGGACCGCCACCTGGGCCGGAGCGGGCCGGGCGCCGACAAGTAGAGGGGCCAGCTTCTCCAATTGCCGGGAAATGCGTGCGATCTCATGTGTCACCGGAGCAAATCTATAACCATTATAATGAAGCGTATAATCCTCGCCGTCTCCCCACATGAAATCCCAGAAGCCGTTCACTCCGCGGGCAAGTTGATAGTAGGCCACGGTCCGCCATTGTTCCGGTGTAGCCAGACCGCGCTCCTTAAGAAAAGTGAAGTTGAATTCCGTATGCCAGACGGGTTTGCCCTGCGAGAGACTGAGAAAATAGTCGCACTTCCAGCGGGCCAGGAAATCCTCGTCAAGGTGCGAGTAAAGATCCATCCCAATCACATCCAGGAATTTACGTTCCCACAGTTCGGTGTTTACGCCCGCGCCGTATGCGTGTGACGTATACAGATCAAAAGGAACAATCTTGGAGGTAATAACCGCATCCGGGTCCGCCGCACGAACCACGTCCGCCTCCCATGCAAAGAACTCGGCGAAATTGTCCTGCCTGAACCGCAGCCAATCCATCGAGACAGCAGGATTGTCCGTTGCGACGGGAGCGTTCTGCGCTTCGGCGTCGGCCTGTTCGCTGACCATCTTGTCATATACCTCATGCCACCGTGTCCTGGCCTGCGGTGCGGGCGGCTTGACATCGGTGAAAGCGGCGAACTGCGCCTGCCACGCCTTGTTCATCGTCTCAACCGTCTGGTAGCATTTTTCCAGCCACTTGTGGAAGGCGGCGATCGTGTGGGCGTTATAGCAAATCTCGCTGGTCAGGTGAGGTTCGTTCCAGAGCAAATAGCCCAGTGTAGCTGGATGCGACCCGAGGTTTGATGCGACAAACTTCAACCATGCGGCTGCGTCGGTCCGAAACCCGGGATGGTCCAGACACATGGAAATCCACCCCCCCTGCCCGTCACTTCCGTCTTGTTTCTTTGCATGCGCATCAGGATACCGCTCCCAGAGCCAATCGGGTGTGTAGTGGAACGAAAACAGCCACAACATGGTCATGCCGTTGGCATGCGCTTCATCCGCTTTTTTCAGGTAACGAGCTAAAGCGGCTTTGTTCTCCTCATCCGACCTCCGCGGGTCAAAATCACGAAAAGCAACGTCCTCATGAATGCTGTTGATACCTATTTTCGATAGAGACGGAAAATGCTCGTTTGCGGCATGAACCATGCCGTGCGGAATGTGCGGCCTGCCGTCCAGGAACACATCCCGCCCCTGAATACTTACTCGCGCATTATCTTCGTCATTCGCCTGTATTGACACGGCACAACTGAACATTCCCAACATAACCACCCCGCACAATCCAGATCTCACCAAGATGTCTTTCATACTGTTCTCCACGTCCTATTTGTTCGTAGCACGGGTTCAGTCTCTGCTACCGATACTTTTATTAGAGTATCGCTCATATAATCCAGAAGTACGTCGCGCGTCAAGCGGAACGCCCAAGCAAGATTCAGGCTAGCGTGTTGGATTGTTATTGAAAGCTGGGAGAGGGGGTGGCAGTGTCCTGCCGTTACTCGCGCGCGGCCTCGCCTCTCGGCGAGTGTTGGGTACGGGCAAACTTCCGAATTGAGAGGTCTCCTGTGGCAATGCCCAACGTTGTTATTCTTCTCGCAGATCAGTGGCGGGCGCAGGCGCTCGGCTATGCGGGTGATCCCAACGTAAAGACCCCAAACCTGGATCGGTTGTCGCGGGAGAGTATCAACTTCACGCACGCAGTTTCGGGGTGTCCGGTTTGCTCTCCGGCGAGAGCTGGTCTCCTCACGGGGCAGCACCCGCTCACTCACGGCGTCTTTGTGAACGATGTTTGCCTTTCAAACAAAGCCACAAGCCTCGCCCAAGCGTACAAGGGCGCCGGCTATGACACGGCGTATATAGGCAAGTGGCATCTGGATGGACACGGGCGTACCGCCTACATCCCGCCCGAGCGACGTCAGGGGTTCGACTATTGGAAGGTGCTGGAGTGTACGCACGACTATAACCACTCGCCCTACTACGAGGGCGATTCAGAACAGCGGCTCTGCTGGGAAGGTTATGACGCGTTCGCGCAGACCCGTGATGCGCAGCACTATATCCGCACGCACGACCACCGATCTCCCTTTCTCCTGGTTCTTTCCTGGGGTCCCCCTCATAACCCGTACGAGACCGCACCGAGAGAATACGGGGCAACGTATGCCCCGGAGAACATCACGTTGCGTCCCAACGTGCCGCCGCATATGGCTCAGGCTGCGCGACGGGACCTGGCGGGGTACTACGCGCATTGCTCGGCTCTGGATGCGTGCGTCGGGGATGTGTCACAGACGTTGCAGGACGCGGGGATTGCGGACGACACAATTCTCGTCTTCATGTCGGACCACGGCGACATGCTTGGTTCGCAGGGGCGCCAGCGCAAGCAGGTGCCCTGGGATGAATCCATTCGTGTACCGTTTCTTCTCCGCGCGCCCTTCCTCAAGGGGCAGGAAGGGAAACGCGTGGATGTTCTCCTGGATATGCCTGATATCATGCCGACCCTGCTGGGCCTCTGCGGGATACACGTTCCGGATACCGTCGAGGGACTGGACTTCTCTGGTCATTTGCGGGGTGGCCCCGCCCCGTCCGACGGCAGTGCCTTGATGACCTGTCCCCATCCTTTTGGCGAATTCCACTGCGGAATCGGCGGCAGAGAATACCGCGGTGTTTGCACAGGCCGGTACACCTATGTGCGGTCGCACGCTGGTCCGTGGTTGCTTTACGACAACAAAGAGGACGAGTATCAGCAGAAGAACTTGACGAACATTCCGGAATATGCGGAGTTGCAGGCCGAACTCGATGATCGGCTCCAGCGCAAGCTGGCGGTCAGGGGCGACGAGTTCCTGCGCGGTGAGGAGTACGTGCAGCGATGGGGTTATCCCATAGACGAAACGGGCACGGTTCCGTATACGGAATAGGAAGAAACGGACATGGACGCAGACGCGAAATGGATCTGGTTGGATGGTGCGTCACGCGATCGGACAGTCCTTTTCCAGCGAGAGGTATCACTGGAGGCTTTCTCGGAATCGTGCATCCGCATTACCGCCGACAGCCGGTATCGCCTCTGGGTCAATGACACCTGGATCGGTGATGGGCCCGCGCGGGCATATCCGGGGCATTACCGCTATGATGTCCATGACCTGTCGCGGTTTCTTTCCGAGGGACAGAATCGAATTGACGTACGGGTGATGCATGCCGGGGACGATAATTTTCAGTACATCGTTTCGGAGGCCGGATTGCTTTGTTCGCTCGAAGTGGATGGGGAAACGGTATTGCTCAGTGATGAGAGCTGGGACGTTTCGGATGTGCCGGAGTTCGAGCCTCGCGCTCCGCGAATTGCCCAGCAGCAGTTTCCGATGGAGATCGTTGATCTGAGCCGCCGAGAGCGTATGTGGCAGCCGCCCAACGCAGTCCGCTCACAGAAAGAGGATCCACATAACGGCCTGATACCTCGAGATGTCCAGTTGCTTTCGCGTGTGCCGATCAATTTTGGGCACTTCGTGGCGGCGTCTGTTGTCACCGCGCCGGAGCATGTGTTCACATTCCGCGCCCGGCGGATTTTCTACCCAGAGTCCACGTCCGCCAATATCCTGCCGGCGATGGGGTGCTTCCTCACGGTGCTGGAGGCAGAAAGCGATGGTCGGCTGGATCTTCAGTGTGGAGGCATACAGAATATCTTCCTCGATGGTTGTGAGCTTCCCCTTGAGTGCGTACTGGATTCATCAGAGCTTGTCATGCGGACAGAGGAGGTATGCATTTCCGCCGGCCGCCACCTTTTGACGCTGGTCAGCAACGTCGATTACTATCCCACGGACGCCTTTCTGGCCTGCCGGAGCGCGGTTTGCCTGACGTGGCGGTCGCCAATGAGCGAAAGCGGATCGCCTTGGGTGTTTTCCGGGATACTCTGGCAAGCGCCTGAAGATACCAACCTTTTTGACGACGTACCGGATGAGCAGATGCGGTTCAACCCGTATCCGCGTTGGCGCTGGCCGAGAGACAGGATGGACGAGATGATGGCGCTGGCTGGCTGCGCAGGTGTGGACGACATCATTGAGCGTTCTCCTGCGCCACGCCCTCTGGCCCACGATGAACTGTGCGCCTGCGATCCGACCATCGAGGTGCTGTTCGGCTCTGAACACGCCGACACGCCGAAGATGTCGAGTCCCGAGGCGTGCCTGAAGGTTGGCGCTGAATCAACGATGATTCAGCCCTGCAAAGAGGGCGATGTGCAAGTGGTATACGATCTTGACGACCTCTCGGTCGGGTATTTCGACATGGAGATCGACGCTCCGGAAGGTACCGTAGTTGATGCGTACTTTGCGGAGCACATCGAGGACGGCCACATTCAGATTCCGGGGCTCCTGCGCAACGGGTTCCGGATCGTCTGCCAGGAAGGGCAGAACCACTTCACGGCCGGGCGACGGTTTGGCATGCGTTTCGCCCTGCTCGTTTTTCGCCAATTCAATCGCCCGCTGAGGCTGCACCGCATCCGCGTGATCGAAACGACATATCCCGACAGTGGTACGGACCGCTTCGCGTGCTCTGACGAACGACTGACCCGAATCCACCAGATCAGTCGGCGAACCCTGTTGCTGTGCATGGAGGACACATTCACGGACTGCCCGACGTACGAGCAAGTGTTGTGGATTGGAGATGCAGCGAATGAAGCCCGGTATGCCTTCAATACGTTCGGGGCCTATGACCTGGCCAAGCGTTGCTGCCGCATTGGCGCGGAGTCGCTCAATCATCTGCCGTTGGTGGCCTCGCAGGCACCCAGCGGCTGGAACATACTGTTGCCTGCCTGGAGTTTTCTCTGGAACATCAACGTGTGGGAGACATGGTTCTACAGCGGCGACCGCGGTTTTCTCAAGGAGCTCTATCCAGCGCTGAAGCAGAACACCGACTCCGCGCTGGGCTACCTTGATGACCGCGGCCTGTTCTCGATCAAGGCATGGAACATGTTCGACTGGACGAACGTAGACCACGAGCATCGGACCGTCGTGCACAACTCTATGTTTCTCATCGCAGCCCTCGACGCGGCCGCGTGCACGGCACGCGAACTCGAACAGGACGAGGATGCGGATCGCTGGCATGATGCAGGCTTAGGCCTGCGCAAGGCCGTCAACGCCTGTTGGCTGAGCAACGAACAGGCCTACACCGATGCGATACGCGAAGACGGACGCCCAAGCCCTTCCGTATCGCGTCATACCAGCATGCTCTCTTTGCTGTATGACATTGTGCCGAATGAACACCGCGAAGCGGCAATACGCAATGCGCTTGAGGGACGCGACGGCATGGTCGATGTGGGGTCACCGTTCGCCATGTCCTTTTTTCTCCAATGCTTCGAGAAACTTGGCGAGCATGACAGGATACTCCGGGTCATCCGGGACTACTGGGGCTTGATGATTGACCATGACGCCCGGACGTGTTGGGAGTGCATTGACAAAGACTGGTTGGCGGGGAAGGCCGAGTGGCCGACGCGCAGCCGCTGTCACGGCTGGTCCGCGTCGCCGCTGGACGTCTTCGCGCGCATTATCCTTGGTGTCCGCCCCCTGAAGCCCGGCTTTGCCGAAGTGGCCGTGCATCCTGTTCCTTGCGGCCTGGCCCACGCCGAGGGCTGTGTCCCCACGCCCCACGGACCGATCAACGTTAAATGGCGCGTGCGCGATGACGGGGTCCTCGACCTCAATGTCGAAGCGCCGGATGGAGTCGAGGTGAAACGATCAGAGCCGCATGACTTGGGTGCTAACCACGGGAGCGCTTTCGGCCACAGCACTTCCTGAACTTCTTCCCACTACCGCACGGGCACGGGGCATTCCTCCTCGTGCTCTTCAGCCGCTCCTGCAGATCGTCCTGCCTCACGCGGTCCATGATAAGCGCCGCAGGCTGTCCCCAACGGAGATAGTGGGCCATGGTGCGCATAGATTCGTCTACATGATTGAAAAAGCTCCGGTAGCCGGCACACAGATAGTTGAGCCCCGGCTCACCGCGCGGCGAGGTAGCGAAGCGTCGCTTGGGGCATCCTCCATTGCACGCGAAACGCACCTCGCAATCAACACAATACTGCGGAAGCGCAGTGCGTTTTCGACTGCCGAATCGTCGCTGTTGAGACGAGTTGGCCAGCTCGCTGATCGGCTGGTGCAGGATGTTTCCGAGTCGATAATCGGGGTACACGTAGTGATCGCATGCGTACAGATCGCCGTTGTGTTCGAGGACCATTGCCCTGCCGCATTCCTCTGCGAAAAGGCATAAGGAGGAGCCCGCCTTCATCCAGTTGGCGAGCGAAACGTCAAACATCTGCACAAAAAACCTGCCCACGTCCCGTCGTACCCATTCGTCGAAGATCGCTTTAAGGAACTCGCCATAGGGCTCGGGGCGCACGCTCCAAGCGGTGACAGGCGGTTGCTTCCTCGTGCCTGGGACAGGGGGTCCTGAGAGCTTGAAACCGAGACGCTGAGCCGATAGGTCCGGCTCCCGCTCTACCAGGGGAATGAACTGCATGACCTGGCCACCCACAGTCTTTAGGAACCTGTAGACCTCAAGCGGGTAATACGCGTTTTGCCGGTGGACGACGGTCAAGGTGTTGAACGCTGTCTTGTGCTTGCGCATGCATTCAACCCCGGCCATGACCTGGTCGAATGTGGGCCTTCCGGCCTTGTCTACGCGGTAGCAGTCGTGCAGTTCGCGCGGTCCATCAATGCTCACTCCCACGAGGAAGCTGTTGCGGGTCAGAAAGTCACACCATGCGTCGTCCAGTAGAACACCGTTGGTCTGAATCGCATTGGTTATCTTCTTTCCACGCGCGTGCTTGCACTGCAGCGCAAGTACCTTGCGGAAGAAATTGATTCCCAAAGTGGTCGGCTCTCCGCCCTGCCATGCAAAGTCTACGACCGGAAGATCCTGTGCTTGAATGTACTGGCTGATGTATGCCTCAAGAACGGCATCGGACATTCTGTACGTGCCGTCCGGCCGGAAGAGCTGCTTCTTCTCGGTGTAGAAGCAGTACCGGCAGTCCAGATTGCAGCTCGGGCCCGCAGGCTTGGCCATAACGTCGACGCCTCGAAGGAGAGGCGGTCTACCCTCACGGGGCTGCGGTTTGCTTCTTCCTGGATGCACCATTGGTGCCTTACGCTGTTGAGTTCCGGAAGAATTGTCTAGTTAGCACTAAACAATTCTCAATGTATAGGATGGTCACACTGTATCACGCCACGTGATGATTCGCAAGCATAATGGCTCTTTGGCCCGCAAATAAGTTCTTGCGGCCGCGTGCGGCGTATTGTATAGTCCCTATCATACAACCGGATACCAATCGTCATGCTGGACCAGAAGTGGCCAGAGAAACCGCGGGCTGAGCAGGAGCAACCAAGATGAGATCAGATCACCGACTGCCGAAAGGAATGAGATCCAAGAACCGTGATACCGTATGGGGGCATGCAGCCCGGCGATGCCTGGCCAACGGACTGGTATGCGCATCGGTATTGATGCTTGCCCTGCCGCTTCGCGCGGATGAGGTGAACCTTACGATCTATAACTCATCCGCCTTGCAAGACAGCGACAGTGCGACGGCCCTGGAGGGGGGCGCTGGGGCGGGGGACTTGGTCCAGCTCGTCCTGGCCGGGCCGAACAACACGATCGACCCCCCGGACGGGTCCGGCAATCCCGGCGGTGATGACACGATTCTGACAGCGGTCAACCATCCAACGCACGTCGGCGCGGGCATGACGACAACCAACAGCGGGTTCCTCGTCCAGGCCAATATGCGGTTTGGCGATACACATGTTGGAACAAACGCATACATCAGATTCTGGAATGCTGCCACGGTGGCGGGCGCAACGCACTACGGGAACTCGAAACTGCTCGCCCTCCCGGCCCCGGATGCTTTTGGAGAGGCGGAGTTGGACACCGTTCCTTTGCCTTCCGACCCACGCACGACGGTCTCCGGCTCCAGTTCGTCCGGAACCCTGTTCACATTCGCGGCAGTCACTGCCAATAGAAAGGTGATGTCATGTCTATAATCTTGTTTACGTTTGGATCGACGCAACCCGCTCACCGTCATCCGGCGCCACACGGCGTTGCCCTTCTGATCTTTGCTGCGTCGCTTCTTGTTTCAGGTACCGCCGTGTGCGATCCCTCCTACAGCACGACGGTCGGCTACCAGCAGTTGAGCGCCCGCGAGGGTCGCAACTACATTGGAGCGGTATTTGAGGCGCCTGCAACGGCCGCCACCGTACTGATCACGGATGCCTTCGATGATGGAACCGTCGATTCCGTGAAATGGAATTCGCACAGTTCGGGTGGCGCGGCAGCGCCGACGGAATCCGGGGGGGCGCTGACCACCACGATCACCAGTACGGGATCGGACCAGCGCTCACTTATTTCTACGACAAACTCCGCTTTCAACTTTTACAACGACCCCATCACGATCAACCTGTCCATTTCTTCCATGACCGGACAGGGTGCGTCCGGCACATATGTGCATCGCTTCGGCATGATCTACTATGATGCTGGCGACGAGTCCCGGTTCGTAGCAGCCCAGGTCGACGCCGGCGTTTACGCAGCCGCCGTCAATGACAACGGCACCGAGAAGGTTGAGTTCGGCAGGATCAAGCTTGGACAGGGAATCGGCCAGGTAGTCCAAAGAACGTACAGCGGCACGCTGACAGATATCTCGCTGGCGATGGACGGACAGAATTACACGGTCACGGCATCAGGCAGCGGCTTTTCTATGAGCGGCGGCAACAGCTTCACGGGAACGCATGATCTGGTGGAGAGCGATTTCAACAACTCGTTTACCTTCTCCCTGGGTGCCTCTCACCGGGGGAACGTGACCACGGCCGGCAGCGCCGCCTGGAACTCTGCAAGCCTCACCACCCCCTCCGACTCCACTACCTTACTGAGCGTGCTTGGCAACGATCAGGTTCCGGCGGGCGCAACGGAGGCGGCGGCCACCACCGTGGAAATATGGGACCAGGGCGCGCAGATGTTGACAAACAGTTACTGGCTCTCCAGCAGTGGCGGGTCCACCGCCTGGCGAGTCGGCGGAGGGTCCGACGCTGCGGACGATGTCGCGATTGACCGCGACAAGGGACTGGTCGTTACCGTTCGTGACGGAGAAGGCGCCCAGACGATTGTCGTAAAGGGCACCGTCTCCACACAGGACATGGAACAGGTCGTGGTCAGCAACGGCTACACACTGGCGGCGTCTCCGTTTCCCGTCCCGATCGCTCTCGACGACTGTGGCCTTCTCGAAAGCGGTTTTGTTGGGGGAAGCAACCTGGTCTCTTCCGACAACTTACTATTCTACAGCGCCCAAACGAACTACTTCGAGACGAAGATATGGTACGACAGCGACGGTAGCATCTGGCGTAATGCAGACACAACCGCAGCCGACAGGCAGCTGCAACCGGGGGAAGCGTTTCTGATCAAGCGCAGAAATCGCGCCTCGAGTATGACGTGGACCAACGCATGCCCCTATTCTCTTCCCTGAGGATTCGGGCCGTAGTTGCTGAGGTCGAGTCGCTGGAATGTTTTTGAGCAGGAACCGCAAAGGAGTTGAAATCATGGTAAGAGGCAACCGTTTTTTGAGAGCAGCGTCATTCAGTATGTGGATGCATTTTGGATTCATGGCCGCGTCACTGGCCAATGCGCAGACACGCCCCAACATCGTCCTCATTCTGTCCGACGATCAGGCGTGGTACGACTACAGCTTCATGAGGATGGCGAATGCCGAGCAGGCCGCCATCAACATGAATCCCGATATTTACCAGGTGGCGGATACGCCTGCGATCGACAGACTGGCTGCCAACGGGTTGGTGTTCACGCATGGCTATGTGCCCGTGAGTCTATGTCGACCGTCGCTTGCCAGCATCATCACGGGAACCTATCCCTGTCAGCACAAGATTACCGGAAACGATCCGGCGAACTCCAACGAAGACGACCCCTATGATGATCTCATCTATCGCGTACCCAGCCTGCCGCGGATACTCGAGGGCAAGCTTGGCTACTCGTCCTATCAGAGTGGCAAATGGTGGCAGGGGCCGCATACAAAAGGAGGCTTCGCGGGAGGGGAAACCGTCAATGCCATAGACACCAGCACGTCGCCATCGCAATGGAGCGGAGCACTCCCTTTCTATGCCCACGCACGCGAAGGAGACTGGGGGTTGATGGTCGGCCGCGTGGACTACGTAACGGACGTCGAGAAGCCGGACCCACTCACCAACTACGCAAACACCATCGTTCCGATTACAGACTACATTGACGGGCAGGTCGCCGCGAGCGAGCCGTTCTTCCTCTGGTATGCCCCATTCCTTCCCCACTACCCATACGACCCGCCCACCAATATTCTGACCAAGTATGACAGCTTGATCGCCGAACCGGAGGAGAACAACGACTATATCGCCAAATACTACGGCAACATCGAACGGCTTGACGGCGGCATCGATGCGTTGATGGATCATCTCGACTCCACGGGACTCGCGACGAACACAATGGTTGTCTTCGTGTGTGACAACGGGTGGATCAGCCGGACGAACTCGGCGGATCATGCAAACAAATCCAAGCGGTCGCTCTATGACGGCGGAACTCGAACCCCGATCATCATCTACTGGCCGGACCAGATCAGACCCGGAGGTACGATTGAACCGCAGATTGTCGATACTCCCGTCAGTTCCATCGACATCGCCTCGACGATTCTAGCGGCGTTCGATTTGGACCCGGCACCCCAGATGTCTGGCATTAACCTGATGGACTTGGACGCCGTTACCGTCCGGACCAACATCTTCGGATCGCTCTACGAAGATAACGAGGTGGATATCGAAACGGTATCCGAGACCCTGATCGGGCGCTGGTGCCGACAGGACGGCTGGAAGCTGATCATGCGCGAGAGCGGTACAAGAGAACTGTACCAGCTCTACGACAGCGCCACCGGCGCCCCGGTGGACCCATTCGAGACCAATGACGTCTCGGCGGCAAACGCCGCTCGCGTAAGCCAGCTCAGCCAGACCATTTCAAATTGGTACGACAACGTAACCGATCCTGTCCGTACGGTTGACCAGGAGCAGGACAATGTCAACGGCATCGCGGCACTCAGCGGGACGATGGGCCAAACGTTCACGCCGGCAACAGCCAACGCCCTTGCCGGAATTCGTATTCCACTGCTCGCGTCGGGGAATGACCGCGATATGACGCTCGAGGTGCGTCAATTGGACGGGCAGGACGCCCCCCTCGGTTCGCTGCTGGCGCAGAGCGCCCTTTCTGCCGACCTGTTCGTTCCCGGCGAAACCCGCTGGTACACGTTCCTTCTTGATTCCGCCTACGCACAGGCCTCCGGTACTCCAATCGGGTTCACGCTGAACCCCGGCAGCGGGACAGGAACGTTCCAGCTTCCGTACAAGACCGATAATCCATATGCCGACGGCGCGATGTACTTTGCGGGTACGCTGTCGCACGGCGGCACCGACTACGAATGGACAAACGGGTTCTTTGACCTCGCCTTCGAGACGTTTACCGAGAGCGAAACCAACAGCGAACTGACGCTTGTGGTTGGGGAGAGCGCCGCGGCGACGAACATGGCGATCTGGGTCGAGTCAGACCTCAGGGGCGTGCCGATGCAGCTCGAAACTTCCACCAACCTCACCAATTCGGCGACCTGGACGGCATTGTCCGCGAATGTCGATCGCTCCCGCGAGGGGTTCGCCGCGTGGACCGTGCCGGTAGACAAGCCTATCGAGTTCTTCAGAGCTCGGGAATCCGTGGCGCGGGGATCGGTACAGACCAACGGCGTTCTCTACTACGAGACCTTTAGCGGCGATGGTAGCGCATCTTTGCGATACAATTCGCCGACCACGAACAACTATGGCGATGGAACGGCGGTGTGGTCGTCCGACTATCAGTACATGAACAACGGTTTAGTCCAGACCGGCAACCATGCCAGAGGGATGGCGCTTCTTCCCTTCGAACCCCAAACCGGACATATCTATGAACTTAGCGCCACGATCCTCAACAATCAGGCATCAAACTGGATCGCTCTCGGGTTCTGTGAAAGTGGGACCTTCTATGAGTATGGCGACTTCGGTAACATAGGGGGAATCGTCAGCGGCTACGGCTGGATTCTAACGCGCAACGGGGGGGGGACGGACGCGGTGTCCCGCACCGGCGAGGGTACTGATGGGGGCGTAGCGTGGACCGACGTCGATGGCGCTCAACCCGTTGACCTGAAGATTTCGCTAGTCACCACGGGGTCGACCTGGACGGCCGATTTCAACATCAATGGAAGCGATGTGGCGACGGGCAGGGCCATGCCAGCGTCTGCGATAACCAATATCAACGGTGTCGGCTTCTCGGCCTACGATCTCAAGTCCTCGGCTACCATCAGCGATTTCAAACTCGAAGTCCAGACCCCATAACGGTTGAATCTGAGGAGAAACTCCGAGTATGCGTTCTTTCTGTGAGATGGCAGCCATGCTGCTGGTCGCCGTGGCGCTCTGTGTTGCCACCGGTAGAGCCGACGAGGTAGACGATGCCATCGTTGCCTTCGAAAGTTCCAACTTCATGGCGGCGCGCAGGCTGTCGAAGGCGCACCAGGACGATCCCCGGGGGCGGTTCGTGATGGCGCTGTGCTGCATCCATAACACGGATACCGGCAAGCGCGACTATGCCAAAGGCCTGCGTATGCTGGAGGCGTTGGCCGATGACGCACAGGTCGGCGTCGACATCAGAAACGCCGCGAAACTAACCTGCGCGCGTACGGCCTACCTCCTTGATGTCACGGGGAATCTTCCGGCAAAAGCCCGGATCGACTACCGCGCCATATTCCGTGAACTGGTCGCGGCGGCGACGCCTGTTCACGAAAGCTTCGCGGCGGCCGCGTTTTCCGCAAGGCTGGCCACCTTCTCCGACCGACAAGGCGAATTGGAGGAGACCCGGGAGGTGCTGGAAGCGTTCGCTGCGAAACACGCTGATGATCGACGCCTGACCCCGGTGTGTCTCTGGCTTTTCGGCGTGTATACGGAGCAGGAGAAATACGAGCAGTCCGTGCCGTGGCTGGAGAAGGCGCTTGCGCTCGGAATTCATAATCCCCGTGCGGAGCCCGATCTCCTCTACACCGTCGCCAGACAGAAGCAGCAGTTTGTCGGCGATTCGGACGGCGCCGCGGTCTATTACGAGCGGTATATCGAGAGCTATCCTTTTCATATCAACGTCCCCCGGGCACGGAAACATCTGGCGGAGATCCGCGGTGAGGCGAAAACACCATGAAGCCGACACCCAAACCGAAGCCGTTTGAAAAGGCACGACAGAATCTCGGGGTGATCCTGGCGGGTCTTTTCTATCTCGCTTCCGTGGTATGGGTGATCCTCCAGTCACCAGCCGGCAAAGCGATGGATCCGTCCGTGCGCCAAATCACCATTGGGCATTGGCAATTGGAAGACGGATATCGTGAAGGGCTGGATGAGATCATCCGGAAATACAAAGCCCTGAAAGCGGCAGAAGGTGTCAAAGTCGAGATCACCCAATCCCCCATCCCTTACCGGGCCTATCGGCAGTGGTTTCGGACGCAGACGGTGGCCGGTGACCCCGCCGATATAATTGAGGCCCCTGGCACAGCGGAATACCGCTATTTCGTGCCTCTCTCCGAGTATGTGGGGGAAGCGAACCCGTACAACACCGGTACGCCGCTGGAAGGCATGCCATGGCGGGACACCTTCCTTGACAACATGCACGCCGGTTTCATCCAGGGAGATTACTACTTCGTGGCCACGGTATCATTCGTTAACCGGTTGTTCTGCAACATGGACCTCATCGAAGCGGCGACCGGAAGCCGCCAACTACCAAAGACCCTCTCCGAATGGCTGCACGTCTGCCAGCAGGTTGTCGAATACGGGAAGCGGGAAGAAGAGCCGCTGGGCGCATTTCACTTCCGTAGGGGTTTCTGCGCTCGCTCTTGAGAGCGCGTGA
>JABGOW010000290.1 GCA_018645275.1 Verrucomicrobiota bacterium | reverse complement strand
GGCTGTTGGATATTCATCTCATTTGTCTACGATGTGTTGGCATTGGAGAGCTAGCTGCTAGACATCAGCGTCATAATCGTAATCCTACGCGTCATCGTAATCAAATTGGTCCGATTATGATTACGCGTAGGATTATGATTAGGGAAGACCCCGCGCTTTCTTTGGCTAATCCACGTTTGTCGTTTGCACCCCTTGTCGCCCTATTCGGGGACCCAGATAATGGGGATGCGAATGGTCTCTGTCGCGCATTGTCACGGCATGGCCATCTTGCGGCGGTGCTCTTGCGGGGTCAGGCCGGTGGCGCGTTTGAAGTAGCGGGCGAAATGGCGGTCATCTTCGTAGCCGACGGTCTGGGCTATTTCCTGGATGCGCAGGTCGCTGTCTGTTAGCAGTTCGGATATGAAGTCGATGCGCGCCCGCGTGAGCTGCGTGACAATGGAGCCTCCCAGGGCAGCATGGAACTGCTCGTTCAGGCTGCGGTGGGAGAGGGCGGTGGCATCGACGACATCGCTGACCCGAATGGGGCGGTTGGCATTCTCACGGATGAAGCGAAGGGCCTTGCGGACCTCCTTGTTCTCAACCATCAGAACATCGGTCGACTGACGCGAGGTGACACCCACGACAGGTGCGACAATGCGCTGCCCGGCCATCTCGGCCTCGCCGCGTATCATCTGGTGCAAGAGTCGAGCCGCCTCAAACCCAGCCTGGTCGGATGCTATCCGGACACTTGAGAGCGGAGGATTTGCGAGCGAACAGATGTTGGCGTCGTCATCCGCGCCCAGAATCGAAATATCTTCGGGTACCCCGACCGCCAGCGTGTGGCAGCTATCGATGACGGCCTCTGCGCGGTCGTCATTCGCGCAAAAAATGCCGATGGGTTTCGGTAGGGATTGTATCCAGGCTTGTAGATGCGGCTCTTCCTTTGCCCACGATGCAGCGTCTGGTGCGCTTTCATAGCGGTGGACGTGGGCACCGGCGGCTTCAACGGTACGGCAGAAGGCCTCGCAGCGCACCCGTGACCAGCGAAGGGCGTCGAATCCGCAATAAGCAAAGTTGTGGTGTCCGAGGCCCAACAGGTGCAGCGCGGCTTGGTGTCCAGCGGCAGCATGGTCCGAGACCATGCATGGTATCTTGCCCGCATAGGTGTCTGGATCAAACCCCACCATTGGCAGTCGCATGCGTTGAAGCTCACGGGCCTGGGCAATCGAGCAGATAATGCCGTTGGGGCGCCATGCCCTCAGCTCGCGAACGTCGATCTTCTGCTCGTGCGCCAGATAGCTTGGCTGTTTGCGATAGAACGACCAAGGCCCGTGCAAAGCGGAGTAGCGCGCAATCCCGGAAAGGAGTCGCCGCCCGTACCCCCGGCTGGCATCAATGAAGAGAATGATTCGGGGTGTATCGTGCATATGGGGGTGTCTCCAATAATGGCGGCTATTATTCCAATCATGGCGTAGGACAGCAAGCGTGAAAGGGTGTAGAGTGGGGGTGAATCATATTGTAGAGAATCCAATGAGAGAAAGAAAACGGAGCAAAGATGCCCATCGAAGGCTAGTTGAGACACTTACTCCTACACTTTGTCGCACACTTAAGCTCACACTTACTTGGTTACGCTTAAACCACCTGCTTAATCGGGTCATTGGCGTTTCGACAAAGCGAGTCGATTAAGCGTAACCAAGTAAGGGTGGCGTTTAAGAATGGGCTTAAGTGTGCGATTAAGTGTGGAGAAAAGAGAGAGAGCCTAGTTTGCACTGTAACCCCCGGACAGGCAGTCTGTTATAGGTGTCATAATCCGTGTGCTGTGACAGTACCTAAGCGAACGCGAGGAGACCAAACATGACACAAAAGATTGAGCCGGTATATTTTGACAGCAGCATTGAGCCGTTGGACCCGGCATCTGTGCACCAGGTGGAATTGTCGAGTGGGCGCATGATGCCGGTGGCGGCGTTCGGGACGTTTCATTCGGACTGGGCACAGGACTACATGAAAGAGGCTACGGCGGAAGCGATCCGACTGGGATGGCGGCATCTGGATACGGCCCGGGCCTATGAGAATGAAGAGGTCGTGGGTGAGGCGATACGCCGGGCCATACGCGAAGGCTACATCGCTTCGTCCGATGAACTTTTTATCACCGGTAAACTCTGGAATGGGCACATGGCCCCGAAGGACGTGGCCCCGGCGCTGGACGGTACGCTGAAGGCGTTGGGCATCGACCAGATCGATCTCTATCTGAACCACTGGCCCTGGCCCAATGTGCATACCCCGGGTTGCGCGGGCGACCATCGCAACCCGGATGCTGTGCCCTATATCCACGAAGCCTTCCTCGAAACCTGGGCCGAGATTGTGAAGCTCAAGCAGGCCGGCAAGATCGTTGATATCGGTACCTCGAATCATACCGCGGCCACCATGAAACTCCTCCTGCGTGATGTGCAGAAGGACGAACGTCCGGTCTGCAACCAGATGGAGATGCATCCCCTGATGCAGCAGACCGAGTTGCGTCGCACTTTCAAATCGGAAGGTGTGGTCTGCACCGGCTACATGTCGCTCGGATCACCTAACCGCCCGGCACGGGATACCTTCAAGGAGCACCGCGCCGATATGATGGATCGCACCATACAGGCCATCGCCGGTGAGCTTGAGGTCCCGCCACCGAAGGTCTGCCTGGCCTGGGCGGCGCAGCGCATGAACAAGAGCGGCGGCTTCGTCGCCATGGCCACGCGCTCGGACTGGATTCGTGACAACCTCTCCTGTGCGGTTGACGATCTTCTGTCGCCGGAGCAGGTCCTACGCATCAGTGGCGACGGCACCCCCGAGCATCCCGGCATCGACGCCAACAACCGGCTGATCTGGGGGCAGGTCTTTCTCTGGCCCGAAGCCGACGGCGACTGGCGCCTCCTCTGGGACGATAGCCAGGTCTTTGAATCACGCGAAGGGTATGCAAAATTCAAGGCATCGTGGGAGCGGCATCACAGGGTGCAGATGGAGACGACGGTTTGCTAAAGAAATTCAACACCCAATATCCAACACCACAACCCCTAACCCGAGACAACCATGCGACAAGCCGTAATGACATCCCCCGGAACCATCGAGTTCCGCGACGTTGACACGCCCCAGCCCGGGGTAGGGCAGGTGCGAATCCGTATCGAGCGGATTGGGGTGTGCGGATCGGATATTCATGTTTTCCATGGTAAACATCCGTTTGTAACCTACCCGTTAATCCAGGGCCATGAGTACGCAGGCGTGGTTGACTGTGTCGGTGACGGCGTTGAAGGCATTCTGGTTGGCGACAAGGTTACCGCCACGCCGCAGGAAGTCTGTGGGGTCTGTCCGCCCTGCCGTCGGGGACAGTACAACGCCTGTGAGGTGCTCAAGGTACGCGGATTCCAGGCGCCGGGCTGTGCGCAGGATTACGTTGTGACGGAAGCGGACAAGATCATCTCGCTTCCCTCCGGTTTCAAGCCGGAGCAAGGCGCGTTCGTGGAGCCTGTGGCCGTTGCTGTTCACTCCACTGGACAGGCGGGTGGCGATCTGAGTGGCAAGAATGTGGTCGTCTCGGGTGCTGGTACCATTGGCAACTTTGTGGCTCAGGCTTGCACCTGTCGCGGGGCAAAGAAGGTGCTCATCACAGATGTTAGCGACTATCGGTTGGACGTGGCAAGGCAGGTGGGCATTGAGGCCACCTGCAACGTGAGCACGGAGTCGTTTGCCGATGCCGTGAAGCGCGAGTTTGGTGCGGACGGATTCGATGTTGGTGCCGAGGTGGCAGGAGTTGAGGCCAGTCTGAGTGCACTCGTGGCCAATATAGGAAAGGGCGGAACGCTGCTGAGCATTGGTGTTTTCGAGGAACCACCCACAGTGGACATGTCGGTCATATGCGAGCACGAGTTGAGCATGAAAGGGTCGATGATGTACCGCCATGAAGATTTCGAACAGGCAGTGGCATGGATTGCGGATGGATCGATCGTGACCGAGCCTCTCGTGTCGGGCCATTTCCCGTTTGAGCAGTACGAAGCGGCGTATCGGTTTATTGAAGAGAAGGCCGATAGCACGCTCAAGGTCGTTATCGATCTCGATTAGTCGTTCAGGGAAAAGAGGGCAGTTGAACATGTTGCGGGAAGCCTTTGATCTGGCCGTGATCGCCTACACGCGCGGTGCAGACGGAAGCATCCTTGTGACTGCCGATGAAGCTGACGACCACCTGGGCCGCCCCGTGGATGTGGTGGACAGTGTCGGCGCCGGCGACTCCTTCACCGCTGCGCTGTGCATGGGGTTGTTGAACGGCCGTCCGCTCGCCGCGATCAATGACCACGCCAACCGAATCGGGGCGTTCGTTTGCGGCCAGACCGGCGCTACACCAGTATTCCCGGGCGAGTTTCTGTAACCGTTAAGCTTATAGGTGGGAAACCCCTGCCAGCAAGCTGGCAGGGGTCCTTCTGCCCAAGCTTAACGCTTACGAGTTTCTCCCTGTCGTCTCTGGCGGTGAAACCGTGTCCTGAGCGGCTGAGCGCTACACGATCACGCACTCGCATCACGGAAGAAGTCTCCCAGAGCCGTCTGGACGCGGGCCTGCTCCGGCTCGGGCAGATGCCCGAGCTTCTTTATCACGATGCTCCGCGAGATCGTGGCGAACTTCATGCGCAGGAGCGAGGGCTTGAGCAGTCCTGATTCCTGCCACGAGTCGATAAGGCAGTCTCCGGGACGCGATGGTGTGCTGAGTCGACTGGTCACGAAGGCAATGACCACGTCGGGACCGGAGTTGTACTCATCGGGAGAGACCACGAGAGCCGGACGCTTCTTGTTTGTGCTGAGGTCCGTGAACGGAAAGGGGACGAGAACGATATCCCAACGGCTACAGGGAGTCATAGACCGCATCCTCGTCGTTGTCCCATTCAGCAAATGCGGCCTCTGATACCTTCATAAGCGCCTGGACGTCCCTGTTCTGAGTGTATTCGGCAAGCTTAGCCTTGTTGCGCTGAACATACTCGTCCAGCAACTGACCCACGAGGGATGACATACTACGCCCCTCAGCCGACGCTATTACCTTCAACAGCTTTCGCTTGTGATCATCAATTCGTATGCTAATGACAGACATGATGGCCTCCCTGCTCCTTGCTGATGCTATGATGTAGGATTGTAGGGTTTATGACAAGTCTATTTGTTGGGTAGAGCAGAAACGCGCCAACTCACATTCCAAACATCTCTTCCTTCAGATCGAGATAGTAGAGGTAGTTCTCTGGGGTGACGTCGGGTGGGCAGCGGTGATCGCAGAAGGGGATGTAGCCTCCTCGTTCGACAAGGGGGGCGACTGATTCGAGGTAGGCTTTGATCGCCTCTTTGCCCTTGATCATCTCCAGCTTATCGATGCCGCCCATGATGCGCAGGTCCTTGCCGTATTCGTCGAGTAGCGCCTTCGGGTGGACGCAGCTGTTGACCTCATAGGGGAAGAGGCAATTGATGCCAGCTTCCAGGAAGCCAGGGATCAGCGGACGGACATCGCCGTCGCAGTCGGTGTACCAGATGTCGATCCCGGCCGCGTGCAACTTATCGCCGATGCGTTTGTAGCGCGGGAAGATGACTTGCTCAAAGAACTCGACCGAGACGATAGGACCGTGGTTGAAACAGATATCCTCCCAGCCCGAGGCGTAGTCGAACTGGATGTGTGGCAGAAGCTGGTCGAGAGAAAGCTCTACGTGCTGGCAGCAGGTTTCGACCATGTCCTCAAGCATCGCGGGGTAGTCGTATACCGCGTAGGCTAGGCCCTCAAACGTGAGCATGTCGCGAATCTTGCCGATCATCGATCCGCACCAGACGCCCAGCGGGTAGTCGCGATCATCCGGATGCTGCGCCTTGAGTGCCTCTACGTCAACGATGCGTGCAGGATCATCAAGGCGGAAGCGCTCCTCCTTGCACCGCTTCCAGTCATCAGGTGTGACGATGGAGGCCTTTGTGAAATGAGGGATAGAGGTGTGCCCATCCTTCGCAACTTCGGCTAACAGTCCGTCACCGTTCATGATGATCTGCTTATCGCCGCGGTCCTCAATCACCTTCTGCTCAAACGGCGGGCTCATCCAGATGTTTCCGCTTAGCCCGGCAATACGGTCGAAGTTGAAGAAGAGATCGGCTTCACCGTTGTTGGTGACCCCGTTCTCCATAAAGAGTGGCCACTCGGTGAAGTTCTCCTGCCAGTAGCCGAACTCCATGTTGAATGAGCGATCGACCGACTTGTAATGCATTTGCCGGTTGAATCGTTCGCGGTCCGTCATCGTTCCTGCCCAGCGTTCGCGACAAGGTGTAATGGTCATGATTCTGTCTCCTTCACGTATGTAAGAACAAAAGCTCATGCTATGACCGGTCATATACTTTTGTCTATAGACTCGAGTTAGAATTGCATGTAGGTTCGTAAGGTATGAAGACCTGTCTCTTGAGTCCGCCTGAGTTTACGCCTGTGCCGCGATACGCGAACTACGTTGATGTGCTTCCCGGCCAGGCATGGGGGCCGCGAACAAATGCGGATCCTGAGCTGGTGCTGGTCATAGCGGGGCAGTTCCATTACCGCGACGCGTCTGGCGAGCTGATAGTCGGGCCGGAGGATCTGCTCTTCATTCCGCCCGACGAGGTTCATACACTGACCTTCCTCGGATCGCAGGCAGGGCATTTTAGCTGTATCCACGGCGAGTTGTGCGCGGACGGGACGTGGGCCAGCGGACACTACCGGCCTGTGCCGTTTCCGGCGACGCTGACGCCCACCGGGGTAAACCCCGAGCTGCGGGAGTTGTTCCGGCGTTGCGCTACCGCGATGAGCGAATATACACACTACCGTGACGCGCTGGCGCGCAGCATCTATCATCAGATCTGGATCATGCTCTCGGAGTACTGGGTGACGCGCCCGGCGTCCCCGCAGCTCTCCCGCCGTATGCAGCAGATGTTGGCGTGGTTGCAGGAGCACCTGGAGCGCCCCATTTCACGCAAAGATCTCGCCCGGGAGTTTGGCTTGGCGCCCGAGTACGTCAACGCCCTGTTCAAGTCCGAGATCGGTATCTCGCCCACGCAGTACATTCATCGCGAGCGGATCATGCGGGCGCATCGCCTGCTGGTGGATGAAGGCCTCTCGGTCAAGGAAGCCGCCGCCGCAGTCGGCTTCAACGACCCCTTCTACTTTTCCCGCATCTTCAAGAAGGTCATGGGTATCTCGCCCAGCGCGGCGTAGGTCTGTGATCGGATGATTGTGATGGGCAGGGCCTGTCCCCACGCGCAGTTAGGCTAGGCGCTTCATGGCCTGTTTCAGTTCTGCACGAACTGAGAGCTGCTGCGTGCACTTCTCCTCGCACGCGCCGCAGTCGGTACAGGCTGCTGGTCCTATATCCCTGGTGGCATGTTTGTAGGTCCGCTTGGCGTCTTCCGTCAGCCCCAAAAATCTCTCCTCGTACAAGGCTCCCAGAATGCCGGGAATGTCGATGCCGGCGGGACAAGGCATACAGTACTTGCAGGCTGTGCAGAATTTGACGTTTTCGCGTGAGTGGGCCTCGAAAAACGCATTCACCGTCTCGCGTTGCTCTGTTGAAAGCACAGGCTGTGTGGCCGCGGCGACCGTAGCATCTATGTCGGTGTGCTTCTGCATGCCACACAGAATCGTATCCACGTTGGGGTTCGATAACACGTACCGCACCGCCAGGTCCGGCACGGATGCAACACCAAGCTGAGAGGCTAACTCCATGATGACCGGACTGTTTCCGGTTAGCTTGCCTCCGCCAACGGGGTTCATGACGATGGTTCCCAGCCCTTTTGCATGGGCCTTCTCGATCACGGGCTCGTAGGTTCTGTTGAGGAAGTTATACGTGCATAAGATGACCTCGGCCCAATCAGCCGTATCGAGATACTCCAACAGATTCTCGACCGTGTCGTGTGTCGTGAAACCGGTATGCTTGACCAAGCCCTCGTCGATGGCTTTTTGGATACCGTCAACCATGCCGCCCTTTTTTGTGGCGAGTTCCCACGCTTCGCGATTGTGAACGCTCCACACCTGGTAGAAGTCGAGGTACTCCACGTCCAGGCGAAGGAGCTGCTCTTCGATACGCCGCCGGACCGAGTCGGCGGAACCGTCATCGTCGGGACGTACCTTCTTGCACCACGGCGAGCACTTGCTGGATAGGATGACCTTCTCCCGGTATCCATCTTTCAGGGCGCGTCCCAGCTTGAACTCGGATTCGCCATAGCCGCGGCTGGTATCGATATAGCGCATCCCCGCGTCAATCGCGTGACGAATCAGGGAAACGGCATCCGTGCAGTCTTCGGGGAACCGCATAGCGCCGATACTGACCGGCGCTACTTCCAGTCCGCAGCGCTTTCCGAATGATTTGAGTTCCATAGGGGTCCCTCTCTTTTGAAAGCTTGGACACAAGAATGCGCCAGACCCTTCGCCCTGTCAATCTTCCCCGAGTCCCTGAATGACGCATATTTTCTATTGTGAAGTGTGTCCTATCTGTAATGATGTAGGCCGTCTGGGCGACGTTGGTGAGAAGCAGAAGGAGTAGACCATGAAGCAAGTCATAACCGTTGTGATTGTCTTGCTGCTGGCCGTGGCCGAGGTTGCCGTGGCGGCGAGCATGATCGTGCCCGGCCGGCTCGAAGGTGAATGGGCAGACCGCCCGGAGCTCGACTTCGACAAGCTGATCTTCGTCAAGCGCAAGACCTATACCGCAAACCACTACTATACCAAACACATCAACAGCCGATGGCTACCCGGTGGCAACATCTGCGTGTTGGATCTGAAGACCAAACAGGTGCATGACCTCGTGCCTGAGCTCGTAGGCGGCGTCTTCGAACGGTTTGATCTCTCCTTTGATGCGAAGAAGATCGTCTTCGCCTGGAAAGCGGGGAACGAGCAGGGCTATCGGCTCTATGAAGTCGATATCGATCCCGAGACCGCCGAACGCACCGGTTCTCCATTGCGCCAACTCACCTTTCCACCGGAGAATGAGGCGGAACTGCAGAAGCAGTATCGCGTTGGCTATCATCACGGCACCGATGACATGCAGCCCTGCTACCTGGCCGACGGCGGAATAGCCTTCGTCTCAACGCGCTGCCAGTACGGCATTCTCTGCGATCAACCTGATATCTTCACCACCTCCGTGGTCTACCGGATGGACGCCGATGGCAAGAACATGCGCAGGCTGACCAACTCGTCGGTCAGCGAGAACGCACCGGTTGCCCTGCCGGATGGGCGCATCCTGTACACGCGCTGGGAGTATTTCGACAAAGGTGCGGTCAGCGTCAAATGTCTCTGGGCCATGAACCCCGATGGCTCCCGCTCGGTTGAGATCTACGGAGCGGACATAGCCCTACCACCGACCATGATTCATGGACGCCCCATTCCCGGCGCCTCCTCGGAATATGTAGTCATGGGGGTCCCGCATTGCCCCAACAACAATATGGGCACAGTGATTCGTCTGGATATGACCCGGAACATCCGCAGCCGTGAGCCTATGACATACATGACCCCCTACGTTGATATCAAGAGTGAGGGCGGCTTCCACTTTCTGTACGACGATGCTCAATGGCAGCGCGATCGTTCGGGCAAGGGCCCGCTCTTCGCCGACCCGTACCCGCTGTCGCGGGATCTTTTCCTGGTCTCGCACAAGCCAGCCGGAAAACCATGGTCGCACCCGACTGCTTATGGGATCTATCTGCTTGATAGCGCCGGCGGGGTTGCTCCGGTTTACGCCGACACTGATTTGTCCTGCTGGGAGCCCTATCCGCTGAAGCCCCGTGAGAAACCGATGGTCCTTGCTGCCGCCGTTGACCCGCAGCTGGCCGAAGAGAACCTTGCCGCCTGCGTGGTGACGGATATCTATCACGGGATGGAGAACGTGGAACGCGGGTCGATCAAGTACATCCGCGTTATCGAACAGATTCCACGTCCCTGGGCCACGCGCCGCCGCTGGGAGGGCGATGCCTATGACCAGCAGCATGCCACCATCACGAAAGACACCCACATGGGGCTGAAAGTTCAGCATGGCGTAGTGCCCGTTGAGGATGATGGTTCTGCGCATTTTGTCGTCCCGGCCATGGCTAATATTTCCTTCCAGGCTCTGGACGAGAACTACATGGCGATCCAGACCGAGCGCACCTACGTCAACTACATGCCCGGCGAGCGCCGTAGCTGTATCGGTTGTCATGAGACGCCGGACAGTGCCCCGCCACCGACGACCGGATCTATTGGCAAGGCGTTGACGCGTGCACCTTCGATTCCCGGCCCTCAGGTGGGGGAGACGCGAGGCCAACGTCCGTTGGATTTCGCCCTGGATGTGCAGCCGATTCTGGACAGGCACTGCATCCGTTGTCACAGCGGCGCCGAACCGAAAGGTGGTGTTGATCTGAGCGGCACCCCGACTACAATGTTCAGCCGGGCGTACGAAAGCCTTCTGACCGAGCGGCGCGGGGGAGGGGGGCGCCCTCGAAACAAGTGCGAACTGTTTCCGACCGTCGGCGAAAACCATCCCAAGACCGGCAACGTCCACTATATGCCGGCACGTTCTTTCGGCTCACACAACAGCGTGCTGATCGCCATGCTGGCCCCGGACAAGGTCACGCTCACGGATCCCGCAAAAGCCGCGCTTGCTGCCAGACTGGCGGAGGTTCACAAAGCGATTAAGCTGACGCCGGAGGAGCTGCTAAAGATCAGCAACTGGGTCGACACCAATGCCCAGTTCTACGGCATGTACTGGGGCCGGAAGAATGTCAGGCACAAGGATCACCCGAACTTCCGCCCCACCCCAACCTTCGAACGGGCAACCCGCTACGAGTCGAGCATTCCGGAAGCAGCGCGATAGGCGGGACGCGCCGTGGCGCGTTGGTGCGCTGAATGGCTCGACCGATGGCACTGCCGCGGGTATACTACCTGACATGAGGAAAGCTGATCGAAAACGCCTTCTGGAGATGGCGCAGCGGCGGGCGGCGCCCGGTTCGGGTAGTGTGCATGCCATGGTGCGAGAGGAGCAAGCGGACTACGGGTGGACGGAGGATGTGCCCGATCTCGGAGATGTGCGGTACGCCATTGTCGGCGGACTTGCGACGGCGCGCTATATGCCACCGCGCATGACGCTAGACACGGACCTACTTATTCTGGGTGAGGATCTGGAGCGAGTGGAAGCATGTTTGGCGGCGGGAGGGTGTACGCGTGTTGGGCCGCTGACCATTGGGGGCAGCTCGTGGAAATTGCCGAAGGGCCGCGCCCTGGACGTAATCGCGCTGGCCGGCAGGTGGGTAGGCGAGGCCTTGGATGCCGTGGTCTGGGATGGGTCCCGTCGCCCTTTCGCCAGTCTGCCTTATCTCGTACTGATGAAGCTCGAGTCGGGACGGCTCCAGGATCTGGCAGACATCAGCCGCATGCTGGGCTGTGCCGACGCGGCATCGGCTGATGAAGTCCGGAGGGTTATTGGGCAATATCGGCCGCAGGATATGGATGACCTGGAGAGCATGCATCGCCTGGGCAAGCTTGAGCACGAGTCATAGCGTCTCGTATCGTCCTCAGCCACCGCACTTGCTCCAATTTTCAATTTTCAACCTTCAATTTTCAATTCCCATTGCCCCTGACTCCGCCTGCATCGTATCAGCGGATGTGGTCCGGTACTGCAACATGACACCAGCCATTCCTGAACCCGCGCTCTGCCCCGGGCAGGTTTGTGTGCCACTGCGGAAAGCCGGGCTGGAGGATCTGACAATCCCCGGGGGTGCCGGTTTCTTTGCCGTTCGCTGTAAGCCCAATGAACGGGGTCTGGAAGCAGAGGATCGTATAGCATGCGGCGTACCCCTGCGGCACGGAACTCTCGTGCCCTACGGTGTGCGTGGTGCCGACGCCAATGTTGAACACCTCTATATGACGGTGAGTGCTGTCGGTCTTCATGCGACAATAATAACCGAATAGTGCAAAAGATCAAAGCGATAGTACATTGCTGAAACAGCGTGGATGATGTCAGGATGAACCCAATAATACAAACGGGCATTTGGACTGTACGAAGGAGCCCAAACGGGGCGAGATATGCCAGCCCAGGGCAACGCCCTAGGTAGAAGAGGAAAAGGAGTTTTAGCCCTGAAGGGGCGGGATACTGCGTGATGCCTGAACAGGCGACCTATATCTCGCCCTTTCAGGGCTTGATTCCTCGCTGTCGTGTTACCCAGGGCGTTGCCCTGGGCTGGTATATCAGGCCCTTTCAGGGCTGGATCCCGTTTGGGACGGAGCGATTTGGAGAGCACAACAAACCACAAAGGCCGGGTGAACATGAAGACATTTGAACCCACATGGAATTCACTGAGTCGCCACCAGATGCCGCAGTGGCTGCAGGATGCGAAGTTCGGCATCTATACGCATTGGGGGATTTACTCCGTGCCGGCGTATGCGGGCATAAGCGAGTGGACGAAGAACCCGAATGCGAGCTGGTACGGCAACCGTATGTACAACCGCGAATTGCCCGAGTTCGAGCACCACCGCAAGACCTATGGCGAGCACAAGGAGTTCGGCTACAAGGATTTCATTCCGATGTTCAAAGCGGAGAAGTTTGATGCCGACGAATGGGCGCAGCTCTTCAAGGATTCTGGTGCAAAGTTTGCCGGGCCGGTGGCCGTGCATCACGACAATTTCTCCATGTGGGACAGCAAGGTCAACCCCTGGAACTCGGCCGCGATGGGGCCGAAGCGCGACATCACCGGTGAACTGGAAAAGGCGATCAAGGGGCAGGGGATGAAGTTTATCACCACCTTCCACCACGCCTGGAACTGGAACTTCTTCCCGAAAGATGAGGCCTTCGATACGCTTGACCCGGCCGCCGAGGGGCTCTACAGCCGCAAACGCGATAACGCCGCCATGGACGCGAAGTATCTGCAGGACTTCTATGGTCAGGTGATCGAAGTGGTTGAGAAGTATGATCCCGATATGCTCTGGTTCGATTTCGGGCTGGGGCACATTCCTGATCGTTACCGCAAGCACATGCTGGCCGCCTACTACAACCGCGCCGCCGAGGCCGGCAAGGAAGTGACCGTGGCCTACAAGAGCGATCAGCTCACGCCGTTCTCCGGTCTCTACGATCTGGAAATGGGCAAGATGAACAAGCTCACCCCGCATCATTGGCTGACGGATACCTGTGTTGATGCCAGTCCCGGGGGGTGTTGGGGGCACGTCAAAGGCATTGGCTACAAATCGCCGGAACGCCTGATCCACAATCTGGTGGACCGCGTAAGCAAGAACGGCTACCTGCTGCTCAACGTCGGCCCGCGCGCCGATGGCACGATCCCCGAGCCGGCGCAGGATTGCCTGCGTGAGATCGGCAAATGGCTGGCGATCAATGGCGAGGCGATCTTCGGCACGGTTCCCTGGGTGTTGGCGGGTGACGGTCCGACCAAGACCGACGGCGGTGGCGGGTTCAATGAAAACAATGAAGCCCGTTTCACCTGTCACGATGTGCGCTACACCTGCAAAGACAACGCCATCTACGTAACCGCGCTGGGCCGTCCCGGTGAACAGGTCATCTGCCCATACCTGCGCCATCCCATCGATTTCCCTGAAGACGATATTCTGAATATCACGATGCTGGGCGGCGATGGCACCAGCCTGCCATGGAAGAAGACCCACGATGGTCTTTGCATCACCGTGCCGGAAAAAGTACCGTCCGACATCGCCGTGTCATTCAGGATTGATACGCGTGGGGAGCTGTAGGGGGGGGAGTTGGAGGACGGAAGTTGGATCATACAGGGTGGAAACTCTGAGTGCGGGACAGTAGCCCCGGCTTGCCCCAAGCCGAGGGCAGATTCACTGATGACGCCGCATGGTTCATCAGGGCTATCGAACAGGAATGCGTACTGGGCTGATCTGCGCTGGCCTTGAGGGCAAGGCCGCGCTACTGGCCCCGAGAACACCATAAGACGACCATGACGATCTTCACCTTCTTCCGATTGCGGTGAATGGGCCATGGAGAGAGTCAAGGATGAGTAGAAAGAAACAAGAATGAAGACTGAGCAATTTACGCTGGAATTTGGCGAGACCGGCAAACTGGAACTATTGAATCTGACGGACGGAACGTCATTGCTGACGGCGGACGCCCCCGGTGACGGTTTCGTGCTGCGCGGCGAGGGAGACGAAGCCGCAGAGGTGCCCCTGGATCGGTTGGTCCCGCAGGACGACGGTCGGTTGCTGGCCACAACCCGCGATGGCACGCGGGGGGTTGTGCTCGATGTGAAAGAGACGGCCAAGTATCTGGCCTTTCGGATCGTCGAACTGCGCGGCATCGACAGCGAGGTGTTCGGATGTCTGGACTTCACGCTGAACGCAAAGCCCTACGTGCGCGTCATGGAACTCGACTACATGACGACGATTCAGAATCACGAAAAGGATGACGATTGCGTGCGTGTCCGCTGTCCCTATCTGAAGCATGGCGGGGACCACAACCCCTACGGCGGCTTCGCACTTTACGTGGCCCGGGACCCGGACGACGAAGACGATACCATGCTGCGGATCTGGGCCGACGAAGGCCTGCCGCATCCGAAGGTTGACGGACCGTGGAATCTCGAGGCGGCGCGCAGAGTGGTGGAGGAGTGGCAGAGCCGGTATGCCGACCAGAGCCAGTTTTACCTGGCCGCAAGGAACCCGGAAGAACTCTACGATGGCGTTCAGTATGCCGAGCGTGCCGGGGTCAAGGATGTCTACCTGTTCACCGATACCTGGCACGCGGATGCCGGCTTCTGGCCCCAGGCCAGCCTGAACTGGGCTGTGAACAAGAAGGTCTTTCCACGCGGCGAAGCGGATCTTCGCGCATTCTCCGACCACGTCGCCAGCAAGGGGATGCACGTGAAAATCCACTGGGTCAGTGGCGGTATTCCCTTTCGTGATCCGCACTACATTCTCCCGAAACTGGACGACCGCCTGGCGACATGGGTTTCCGGAACGCTGGCGGAGGCGGTGGATGCAGAGGCCGCGACGCTCCTGTTCAAACCCGGTCCGGGGGCTCGCGAGAAGGTCGAAGAGGCTGTCGTTCATCGCCACGGTATTCCTTCATTCGTCCGCGTCGGCGATGAGCTGATTCAGGTTGGTTCGTTCGCCAACACAGATGCAGATGTCTGGGAGCTCACGGGATGCAGCCGCGGCGTATCCGGCACGCCGGTGAGTGACCACGCGGCTGACGCCGGGCTGGTTGGCCTCGTCACACCGTACAACATCGTCTTCACGCCGGATGTGGACTCGACCTTGCTGGACGAAATGGCCGAGGGCTTTGCGGGGTTGGTGAATCGATGCCGGATCATGAATGTCGAGTTCGATGGCTTTGAGATACACGGCTACGCCGGTCGTTGGGGTTGTGAGAAGTTCGGGGCGAAGGTCTACGCGTCCCTCGACCACACCGTCTCGTCAAACACCAGCGGTGGCTCTGCTCCCAGGTGTTGGATCGAGTACCGGCTCAATTCGAGCAAGCACCTGATGCGCGGCAACAAGGCCAACACCCACGGTGGGTACAGTGCGGCGGCCATGCTCGACTCCCCCGAACGCCCGGCCAGCCGGGTGGCCGAAGCGCATTTTTCCCTGAGCAAGGCTGCGGCCAAGGATTCCAACCGGTTCAGCGTGACCAAGCCCCAACCGATGTTCGGGGTGTCACCACGCACGCTTGAGCAGCATGGTCGCGCCGACGAGATCATCGGCTTGGTGCGCGAGTGGAAAGAAGCCAGCATCCACCTCACCGAAGCGCAGCGCGAGACCATGCTGTCCACCTTTATGCCGGCGGAACAGCGGCTACGTGACGCCAGCCGCGAGCCCTGCTCCGAGGTCGTCTGGACGCTGCGAGAGGAGCGCGAAGCTTGGCAGATTGTTCCGGTTCGGGTCCTGACGCGCAAGGACGGCGATATCAGGTGGCACAGTTGGCAGGAGCATGGTCCGATCATGCCGCGCCAGTTTATCAAGGCCGGCCAGTCGCTGCGTCTGATCAATCCGAATGCAGCGCAGGTGCCGGGCTTCATTATTCAGTGCCTCTCGGCATTTGATCCCGAGGAACCGACCTCCAGGATCGACCCGTCCGCATTGAAGGGACTGCAATGGATCTGGGACAAGGCGGGTGCGGACACGGCACCGCCTTCGACCGCGGCGGAGACGATCTGCTTGCGCAAGACCTTCGAGCTGCCACCCGCGTATCACGGCGGCAAGGCGCGCTTTCTATTTGCCGTGGACGACCAACTGGAACTGTGGATCAACGGTGCGCACGTGGACAAGGGGGGTGCCTCCACGCAGATGACGGTCTGGGACATCACGCGTTATCTCAAACCCGGCGAGAACGTGATCGCCGTGGCCGCCACCAGTTTCGGAGGGCCGGCCGGCCTGGTCGGTACGGTGGAAATTGAGGACGCGCGTTCCCTGTCCGAGCAGCGCGAAGCGGAGGAGGTGTCGGCCTTCGAAGGAAAAGCGTTCTCCGGCAGTTTCGGGTTGCCGATCGATGCGAGCTGGCGTTGCGCCACCGCTGCTCCCGAGGGGTGGCAGGAGGCAGGTTCCGACGACTCGGGGTGGGGGATGGCTGTGCCGCTGGTTGAGCTCGGGGATCCGCCCTGGGGCGCCGTGGGCGGGGCCGGTGGCGGCAGTATTCCGCTTCAGCCGGCGGCTGGCGAGATGGAGGAGGCCGGCGAGATGCAGTTTGCGGATTCGGCGGAAGGCCTGTGTATCACTTGTGACAACAGGGCGGATGAACCTCGTACGTTTGAGGACGCGCTGCCGTTTTTCGCGCGGCGGGTGAACATGACCAGTCATCGCGGTATTGCTTTGGAGGTGACCGGCGATGGAAGCGGCACCCTGCTCGTGGTCAGGATTCCCGGTCGGGACTATGTTGTGCCGATCGACTTCACGGGCACACGCACGATCGAGATTCCCAAGGGCGAAGTGAGCTGGGCCGACGGTCGTTGGGGGTGGCGCGTGGCAACTCACCACGCCAACTACGCGGTGGTTGGGCGGGTGCAGCTCGGTTTCGGCGCCGTGCCTGGGAAGACACGTGCAAGTGTCGAGGTCCGCAACCTTCGAGCCCTGCGCGAGATCGCCACGGAGTTGAAAGATCCTGAGATCAAGATCGGCCAGGGAGTGTTGCGCTGCAGCGGAGCCGTTCAGACCGGCGACTACCTCGAATATACCGGCGGCCAGACCGCGCACGTATACGACCGCAATTGGAATCTGCTGCGGGAGGTTCCCGTCGAGAGCAAGGCCTTTGTCATGCCCGCGGGGGAAGAGACCGTCACGATTAGCGGCGCGGACGGGGCGCCCGTCCCCTGGCTTGACGTTCAGCTCATGACCGACGGCGTCCCGCTAGTGGTCCCAAAACCCGAGTCCCCACAGCCCGTGCCGCCGCGCTACTCCGGGCTGTTGAACGGAACGGTGCAGGAAGTGTGACAGATGAGTGCAAGCAATCCATGACGACTCAAAAGGCGGTTCATCGGCAGAATCTGTGGGTAGATGAATTCACTTGCCGACGCGAATCCGGTCTGTTGGCGGAGTTTGTGAGTGCAATGGCTGCGGAGAATGGGCAACGTTATCTCGTATCGGGATTACTTGGGCTGTGAAGATCGACGAAGCGGGTGAGGTTGCCCGGTTTTGGTAGACAGTCGGTTCTCTTAGTGACTGACTAGGGCCC
>JABGOW010000479.1 GCA_018645275.1 Verrucomicrobiota bacterium | reverse complement strand
CCGGCCAGGGGTTCTATACGTACAGCGAAACCGAGCTGAAGAAGACGATCGCAAAGCGAGATAAAGTGCTGATCGAGTTCCTGAAGATCCTCGATAGAGAATAGGAAGATACTGAATGGACAGGATTGAGTCAACAGAGCTGATCGAACACGGTGCGCCAGAAAGCGAGGCGACCGAGCTTGCAGGAAAGCTCAACGAGTGTCTTGCCATGCCGGATCCGTGCGAGGCGTGGCAGTTCACGGCTGCGAATATGCTCCGCCCGGAGCACCCGCTGTCACTCCACACATTCATTCACAATACGGTGTTCAGAAGTTGGGACCCTGAGCAGGGCCCGCGACCGGCATGGGTTCCGTCAAGAGACTGCATCAAGTCCTCGAACATTGCGGCTCTGATGAAGGAGACAGGTGCTAAGGACTACGACGCGCTGTATTCATGGTCTGTCGAGAACTGGGATCAGTTCTGGGACACGGTAATAAGGCGTCTGAATGTACGATTCTCAGCCCCATATTCAAGCATAGTCGACCTATCAGACGGCCCGGAATCGCCTGTATGGCTTCCTGATGCGGCTTTGAACATTGTTGAGAGCTGTTTTTCAAGAGAGGATGACCTGCCGGCTATTGTCTACAAGGAAGCAGATGGTGAAATGGAGACGGTGAGCCTTTCGCAGTTGGAGGCCCTTTGTAACCGCGTAGCAAACGGTCTTGTCGAACATGGCTTCCAGAAAGGTGATTGCATCGGCATCGATATGCCGATGACGGTCGAAGCGGTCGCTGGCTACCTGGGCATTATCAAGGCAGGCTGTGTTGTCGTGTCTATCGCCGACAGTTTCATGCCGGAACAGATTGCGACGCGTTTGAGGCTGGGAAAGGCAAAGGCGGTACTGACACAGGATGTGATTGTGCGCGGGAACACGACGACGCGACTGTATGACAATGTGGTTGCGGCTGAAGCGCCGAGAGCCATCGTTGTCAGCTCGGGAGAGAGTGCCGCCGCAGGACTCAGGGCGGGCGACTTGCACTGGGAGCAGTTCCTGAGCGATGACGACGTGTTTGACGCTGTAACCTGCAAGCCAATGGATCACGCCAATATCCTGTTTTCCTCCGGCACGACCGGCGAGCCCAAGGCGATTCCATGGAATCATACGACGCCCATTAAGTGTGCTGCTGACGCATGGCTGCACCATAACGTCAAACAGGGGGATGTGCTGGCCTGGCCTACGAATCTTGGCTGGATGATGGGGCCGTGGCTGATTTCTGCGGCCCTAATGAATGGAGCGACAATGGCACTCTACGGAGGCAGTCCGATTGGTGCTGGTTTCTGCAAGTTTGTGGAAGAGGCAGGCGTGACTATGCTGGGCGTGGTCCCCAGCCTGGTGAGCGCCTGGCGACGTTCCGGCAGTGTGAAGGGCTGCAACTGGAAAGGAATAGAGGTCTTCAGTTCCACGGGTGAATGCTCAAACGCTTCGGATATGTTCTATCTCATGTCGCGGGCCGGTTACAGGCCTATCATCGAATATTGCGGCGGAACCGAGATCGGCGGCGGCTATATAACGGGTACCGTTGTTCAACCGGCAGCACCTGCAACGTTCAGCACGCCCGCGCTTGGCATGGGAATGACGATACTCGATGATGCCCATAGGGAATCCGAGCAGGGCGAACTATACATTCTTCCTCCGTCAATCGGTCTATCAACCGAGCTTCTTAACCAGGATCACTTTGCGGTCTATTTCAAGGATGCGCCACAGGGAAAAGACAGCGGCATTCTGCGCAAGCACGGTGATCAGATAGCCCACTGCGGGGGCGGCTACTACCGGGCACATGGGCGTGTGGATGACACGATGAACCTGGCGGGTATCAAGTTCGGGTCTGCTGAACTCGAGCGGATAGTGGGTGCGGTCGATGGAGTCCAGGAAGCCGCCGCTATCGCGGTAGAACGCCGGGGCGCCGGTGCTAAGCGTCTTGTCATATTTGCCGTTGCCAGTGACGGCGCCGAGATGACAAAGGCGAAGGCAATGAAGAGCATGCGCGAAGCAATCAAGAGTCGCCTCAGCTCTGCAATAAGGGTATCAGACGTGGTGCTGGTCGACAGTCTGCCCAAAACTGCCTCCAACAAGATCATCAGGCGAGAACTGCGCCGGCAGTATGCTGAGTCACGCAGCTAACGGCTACCAGAACTCGCTTGGGTGAGCACGACGGTCGCGCAATCTGGTCGTCACTTGAGGGGCTGGCTTCTGCCCCGACGGGGCAGCGTATCAGAGCCCAGGGTTGCGGCGGAAGGCGCTGCCCTGGGTATGCGTTCTGACGCCCGAACCCCAATCGGGGTTGCGTAATCGCGCTCGGATTGTCCGCGCCGTTCCCCCGCTCGCGGAGTCACAGCCCCCAGTCCCGCAAGCGTCTGGGGTGCATGTCCTCGCGCCACAGCCGGGATTCCGCAACCCCGATGGGGTTGATCGGTCGGACCACGGCATACCCCAGGTAGGCGCTGTGCGCCAACCTGGGGCTTTGATACGCGACCCCCATGGGGTCTGGAGTCCGGGCGGAGGACACCGCGATTCCGGGACTCGCCGCATTGAGGACGGGTTCCAGCTAACCCGAGTTTAACACTTCGGTCCTCGCCCGAAGAAAGTCTGAGCACAAACCGATTTTCGGTTTGTGCTCAGAAGGCCCCGCA
>JABGOW010000172.1 GCA_018645275.1 Verrucomicrobiota bacterium | reverse complement strand
GGTCGTGTCGACCAACGCTAGCAGGAGAGGGTATCAGTATGAGCAAACGAGCAATCATCTTTTCGGGCCAAGGCGCCCAATTCGTAGGCATGGGTAAAGATCTTGCCGACGCGTTTCCGGCCTGCAAAGCGCTATATGACAAGGCCGACGAGGTGTTGGGCTATTCGCTTTCGAAAATCTGTTTTGAGGGACCCGCCGAAGAACTGACCAAGTCAAACCACTGTCAGCCGGCAATTTTTGTGACCAGCATTGCCTGTTACACGGCCCTCAAGGAGAGCGTGCCCGGACTTGATGCTGCCATGATGGCGGGGCTCAGCCTGGGTGAGTGGTCTGCGCTGCATGCGGCGGGCGCCATGTCTTTCGAAGACACGTTGCGTGTGCTGGAGGCTCGTGGCCGTGCGATGCAGGAGGCATGTGACGAGAAGGACGGTTCGATGGTTAGTGTGATCGGGCTCTCCATGGATCAGCTCAAGGAGATCTGTGAAGCCACAGGCGTTGAAATGGCAAACCTCAATTCCACGGCTCAAACGGTGCTTTCCGGCGAGCGTGAGGGTATTGAGAAGGCCGCCGCCATGGCGACCGAGATGGGCGCCAAGCGCGCGATCGTGCTCCAGGTTGCCGGAGCATTCCACTCGTCCCTGATGGCCTCCGCCACGCCGAAGCTTGAAGCCGTCCTCAGCAATGTCGACGTACAGGCTCCGAGTGTCCCCGTGGTTGCCAACGTGACCGGGGAACCTCACGGCGATGCGGATGCGATTCGCGACACGATGCTCAAGCAGGTGACGGGCTCCGTACACTGGTACGAGAGCGTGAACGCGATGACGGCTGCTGGTGTGACGGAGTTTATCGAGTGTGGCCCCGGCGCCGTGCTGACCGGACTGATCAAACGTATAGCGGAACGCGGGACCCCGCTTCACAACATCCAGAATGCAGCCACACTTGAAAAGACTGTTGCTGCGCTTGTCGACTAAAGAAAACGGAGACGATCATGGGCGTACTAGATGGAAAGACTGCAATCGTCACGGGAGCCGCACGCGGCATCGGGCGAGCGATTGCCGAAGAACTGGCACGTAACGGAGCCGATCTGGCGCTTTGCGACCTGCAGGCCGACTGGCTCGCAGAAACCGCTGCAGCGGTCGAAGCACTGGGTGCAAAGGTGAAGTGCATTTCGGTGGACGTGAGCAATGCTGAGGACGTGACGAAGGCTGTTGCCGAGGCTAGCGAAGCATTCGGCAGCATCGACATTCTGATCAACAATGCGGGGATCACGAAGGATGGCCTGATGATGCGCATGTCCGAAGCCGATTGGGACGCCGTGCTGTCCGTGAACCTCAAAGGAACGTTCCTTTTCACGAAAGCCGTCTCGCGCCCGATGATGAAACAGCGCAGTGGTGCGATCGTGAATATCGCTTCAATTATTGGCTTGATAGGGAATGCGGGTCAGTGTAATTATGCGGCATCCAAGGCGGGGGTAATCGCCTTGACTAAGTCGACGGGCAAGGAACTGGCGGCGCGGGGTATCCGCGTCAATGCCGTAGCGCCCGGGTTTATTGAGTCGAAGATGACGGAAGTCCTCCCCGAGGACGTGAAGCAGAAGATGCTGGATCAGATACCGATGAAGCGCTTCGGCGGTGCCGAGGATGTTGCGCGGACGGTGCTGTTTCTGGCAACCGAAGCTTCATCGTACATGACAGGGCAGGTCTTAACGGTTAGTGGTGGAATGGTAATGTAGGGTTGGATTTTCTCGATCGAAGATTCAGACAACAGCATAAAGAGGAGAATGGAAATGGCACTTGAAGACAAAATCAAAGAGATCATCGTTGAGCAGCTTGGTGTGAACGCAGATCAGGTAACGACAGACGCCTCCTTCATCGAGGACCTGGGCGCTGACTCTCTGGACACCGTTGAGCTCGTTATGGCTTTCGAAGAAGAGTTTGGCGCTGAGATTCCGGACGAAGACGCAGAGAAGCTGACGACGGTTGGCGGCGTGATCTCGTACATGCAGGAAAAGGGCATCGAGGCTTAGGTTTAGATAGGCTAGACGTCGGCCGGGAAGCCTCGCAATATGCGGCTTCCCGGTCGGTTTTGCTTTGAGCCGTTGTTTATAGCGGGAGCAGATCGTGGATAAGAGAAGAGTTGTTGTAACGGCCATGGGCGTAGTTTCGCCCATCGGATCAACGCTCCAGTCGTTCTGGGACAGCCTCCAGAATGGGCGTAGCGGCATTGGGCGGATTGAGGGCTTTGATGCCTCTGAGTTTGCAGCCCAGATTGCAGCTGAAGTCAAAGATTTTGAAGTCAACGATTTCATTCCTCGCAAAGAGCAGCGGCGCATGGATCGTTACTGCCATTTCGCCGTTGGTGCCGCAAAAATGGCAATGGATTCCGCCAATTTTGATCGGGACACGGAAGATTGCACTCGTATGGGCGCGATTGTTGGCTCCGGTATCGGCGGCCTGGGAACGCTTGAGGTCCAGCACAAGGTACTCCTTGAGCGAGGCCCGGGGCGTTGCTCCCCATTCATGATTCCACAGATGATTTCCAACATGGCCTCTGGTCTGATTGCGATTGAGCACACCCTGCGTGGCCCTAACTACGCCGTGGTGTCTGCTTGTGCAACCGCCGCCCACGCCATTGGCGATGCCATGCACGTGATTGAACGTGATGAGGCTGACGTCATGCTTGCGGGAGGCGCCGAGGCGTCTATCACCGCGTTGGGCATAGGCGGCTTCGCGGCCATGAAAGCCTTGAGCACCCGAAATGACGATCCCGCGACTGCAAGCCGTCCCTTTGACAAGGAGCGTGACGGGTTTGTGATGGGCGAGGGGGCTGCTGTACTCGTGCTGGAAGAGTACGAACACGCCAAGGCACGTGGTGCTGAGATTCTTTGCGAGCTGGCAGGCTTCGGCCAGACCTGTGATGGCTATCACATGACTGCCCCGATGGAGACCGGCGAGGGCGCTACTCGTGGAATGCTCATGGCCATGAAGACGGCAGGCGTGAACCCCGAGGACGTTGACTATATCAATGCTCACGGGACGAGCACCCCGCTTAACGACAAGATCGAAACGCGCGCGATCAAGGGCGCTCTGGGCGAAGAAAACGCTCGCCGCGTGATGATCAGTTCCAGCAAATCCATGACGGGTCACCTTCTGGGGGCTGCTGCTGGCGTCGAGTCCATTGCCTGTATTATGGCGATCAAGGATGGGGTCGTTCCGCCGACAATTAACCAGCTCGTCTCCGATCCGGAGTGTGACCTGGACTATGTGCCGAATACAGCCCGTGAGGCCAAGGTTCGCGTTGCGTTGAACAACTCACTCGGTTTTGGTGGGCACAATGCTTGCGTTTGCTTCAAGGCAATTGACTAGCAGCGAGACCGTTATTGAGTACTGATAAGGGCCCACGGGAAACCGTGGGCCTTTTTTTGTGGCGCTTCCGGGATTGGCGGGGGATTTTCTATTGGGGATAATGCCCTAGCAAGTGACGAATGCAGGCCGATTTTTGTCCGCCTGTGGAGGAAAGCCGTTGGACTAAGTGTATGAGGACTAAGCGTGGCGACGAAGTGTGGGACAAAGTGTTGGTTGCCTACTTGGCGAAGTTTTGGTTAGCTTAGCGTACGCTTGACGATTTCGGCAAGCGTGTTTGCCAGGCGGTCGACAATCGCTTCTGTTGGGCCTTCGACCATGACGCGGCACATCGACTGCGTGCCGGAATACCGGATCAGTGTGCGACCTTTGTTTCCAAGCTCGCTGCAGGCAGCGGATTCGGCCTCCTGGATCTCAGGAATCGTATCCAGTGGCGGCTTTGAGGCAACATCAATATTGATGAGGCGCTGCGGTGCGCGCTGAAAGACCTGTCCCAGCTCGGAGAGAGGCCTGTCACCGCGTTGCATAACCGCCAGTAGCTGCAGCGCAGAAATGATCCCGTCGCCCGTTGTGTGGTGATCCAGGAAGATCGTGTGACCCGACTGCTCGCCACCCATGGAGGCCCCGCGTTGTTGCATGAGCTCCAGTACATTGCGGTCGCCAACATCAGCATCTTCGTACTGGATACCCATCTCATCAAAGGCAATTCGCAAACCGAAGTTGCTCATCGGCGTAATAATGACCTTATTGTTGTTCAGTTTCCCGGCCGCTTGCATTGCTTTCGCGCAGATCGCCATGATGTGATCACCGTCGAGCTCTTCGCCCTTCTCATCCACCGCAATCAGTCGGTCCCCGTCACCATCAAAGGCCAACCCAACATCGGCCCCAGTCTCGAGTACTTTTGCGGCAAGGTCTTCGGTGTGCTGCGATCCGCAGTTCGTGTTGATGTTGAGTCCGTTCGGTGAGCAGTGAATGGCGGTCACGTCGGCCCCAAGCTCGTTAAAGATGATCGGGGCAACCTTGTAGGTGGCGCCGTTGGAGCAGTCGATGACCATCTTGAGCCCTTCCAGCGTGAGATCTTCAGGAAAGGAGCGCTTACAGAATACGATGTACCGCCCGAGGGCATCATCAATGCGCTTGGCGCGTCCGACTTCTTCTGCCGTGGGGCGAATGTCGTTAATCCGCCCGGATGCAATGATCTCTTCGATCTCCTCCTCAAGGCGATAGGAGAGCTTGTAGCCGTCGCGTGTAAAGATCTTGATCCCGTTGTCCTGGTAGGGGTTGTGGGAGGCCGAGATCACGATGCCGGCATCGGCGCGCATGCTCTGCGTGATGTACGCTGTGCCGGGCGTCGGTACCGGACCGACGAGGAAGACATCTACGCCCATGGAGCAAATTCCGGCAGTCAGGGCATTCTCGATCATATAGCAGCTCAGACGGGTGTCTTTGCCAATGACAATCCGGTGGCGTTTGTCGTGCTGCTTGCAGACGTGAGCCGTGGCCCGCCCAATGGCCAAAGCCATTTCTGCCGTCATCGGATGTATGTTTGCCACCCCGCGTACGCCGTCAGTTCCGAAAAGCTTATCCATGCTTGATCTCTCCCCATAGTGATCCGACTGAATCAACAATATGCTGTAGCCATGCCGTCCCTTGTGCTTTGTGGTCAAGCGATAGGGACTGGATGGTCTCGACGTAGTTACCTTCAGAGTCTTGTTTCTGGATGGCATCCAGGAATGCATCGCGGTTGGCGTTGTCACCCGTACACTCGCCGCGGAGCTGCATCAATTTGGCCACCACAGAAGGCCACTGCTGAACCAAACGCCGCTGGTTGACGAAGACTCCACCCTCGGCCTTCTGTCCCTCCTCTTCGACTTGCTTGATGTGCTCTGCGATCTTGCTTGCGAGCTGCGTCAGCCGCTTCAAGCGCTCGTCAATGACATCAGCGATCTGGCGCCGTCCCCCTTCGAGGCAGGCCTCTGCGTGGGGGGTACCCTCTGTCAGAATGGGCCTGACGTGGTGGTACCAGGCTTGCAGAGCGAGGAGGTTTCCGATGTAGATGAAGTTGTTGTGACAAATGCGATCAATCTCTCCAAATGCCCTTGGGTCGTACGAGAACTCCTTGACCCGGTGCCCTGTCTCTCCAAAGAGCAGCTTTTCCCTGTTTAGAACATCCCGTCGGCAGATGGTTCCCGCGGCGATGATGCTCCCGTACGCAATGCGCGTTGGTCCCACGAGTCCGCCCTGTCCGCCCAGAAAGATTGGCGGTTGAACGAGCATAACCCCGTCGGGAACATCCCCAACCAGGGATGGCGTGGCCTTGTCCTGGTGTGCCGTGAAGTTGAAATGGATATAGGATGAACCCACTTCGCTGTGGTTCTTGGCGCTTGTGCCGCCCGACATGAGACAGTCACAGAAGTTGATCAGGCTCCCGAGCGTTACGAATGGCATTAGCAGCGTTTGCTTCAGGCCGACCGTGTGCGCACAAGAAGCATGTTCCTCTAGAAGTGTGCCGGGACGCACGTGAGCGCCCGAACCGAAGTCGACGTTGTTCATGAGTGTTGCGCCGGAGAAAAAGCCGCCTTTGAGGCACACGCTTCTGCCAAGCTGGCAGTTCTCCAGAGTGACGGGGGCTTCCGCTCCAAGAGTGGATCCCGGACCGATAGATGTCTGCTCCCCGGACAGACGGCAGCCGCCGTGAATGACTACACCCGGTGCGATGCGCGCGGGGTCGACGCTGGCGTCGATGGAGACAGAGTCGGGGCAGTCGATCGTGACCCCCCCCTGGATTAGGGCCTGTTTTGTGGCATTGTCGTTCATTGCTCTTTCATCACAATCTTGCGTTCCAGTGGGGCAAGCCCACTGGGGACGTGCTTTTCTGTCCGAGGGCAAGCCCACTGGGGACGTGCTTTTCTATCCCGCTCTAACGGCGCCCACCCGCTGGGGATGTGCTGTCTCTTTCCTGTGGTCGCCAGTTGCGCTCTATTCCACGGTGACTGATTTTGCTAGGTTGCGCGGTTGGTCGATCTCGCAGCCTCGCGCCCGGGCAACATGGTATGCGAAAAGCTGCTCAGCAACAACTACGGGGATTGGCGAAACGAACTCCATGCAGTCGGGAACCCAGATGACATCGTCGGCATGCGTTTTGATCTCGCTGTCTCCCTCGGTCGCGATGGCGACTACAGGAGACTTGCGTGCGCGGCATTCCTGCATATTGGCAATCGTCTTTTCCCGGCCGGGGATCATGGGTGCCGCCGCGACCACGGGAACGTCATCGCACAGCAGGGCAATAGGCCCATGTTTGAGCTCGGCGGCGTGGTAACCTTCGGCATGAATGTATGAGATTTCCTTGAGTTTCAGCGCCCCCTCGAGTGCTGCGGGGAACATATAGCCGCGCCCGATATAGAAGAAGTCGTTCTTGCTTGCGTACTTTTCGGCCATTGCTTTGATCTCATCGTTGCGGTCAATGACCCGCTGGGCGAGCTCGGGAATGCGCGCAAGCTCTTCGACCATAGCCTGACCGGCATGCTCAGAGAGGCGTCGCGTGCGCCCCATGGCGATCGCCATCATGGCCATGACTGACACCTGGCAGGTGAAAGCCTTGGTGGAGGCGACGCCAATTTCGGGGCCGGCATGCAGGTAGACGCCCCGTCCCGTCTCGCGGGCGATTGTGGAGCCCACGACATTGCAGACGCCGAGGACCGTTGCGCCCTTGCGTGTTGCCTCACGTACTGCCGCCAGCGTGTCGGCCGTTTCGCCGGATTGGCTGATGGCCAGCATGCAGGTGTCCCGAAGCACGATGGGGTTGCGGTCGCGGAATTCAGCGGCCTGCTGGATTTCAGTGGGAATGCTCGCGAATTCCTCGAAGAAGTTCTTGCCCACCATGCCTGCGTACAGAGAGGTTCCACAGGCCGCAATCGAAACGCGGTCAATGCGGGCCATCTCATAGGCATCCATCTGCATTCCGCTCAACTTGACGGAGCCCTCTTTTGGTACCAGCCGTCCACGTGTTGCGTTGGCCAGTGCGACGGGCTGTTCATAGATCTCCTTGAGCATAAAATGCTCGTATCCGCCCTTTTCGATCTCGCCCAAATCCCAGTCGATGGTTGTGGGAGGCCGGGAGACGGGGACATTCTTGAGTGACGTGATATCGAGGGTGTCTGGGGTGGCGGTTAGAATGTCGCCATCATCCATGAAGATGACCTGATCGGTGTGGCTCACAATCGCACTGACATCAGAGGCTACGATCGTCTCGCCTTTGCAGACGCCGATCACGATTGGGCTCCCCTTGCGGGCTGCAATCATGAGTTTGGGGTGCAGGGAGGAGATGACGCAGATGCCGTAGGTGCCTTCGAGCGTCTCAACGGCGCGGGCTACGGCGCCCCTCAGGTCGCCATCGTAGCAGGCTTCAATGAGGTGCGCGATGACCTCGGTGTCCGTTTCGCTCTTGAAGGTGTAGCCGTCGGCTATCAGCTTCTCCTTGAGACCCGCGTAGTTGTCGATAATGCCGTTGTGGACGACGGCAAACTGGCCGTTCTGGCTCAGGTGCGGGTGGGCGTTTTCTTCGGTAGGCTGGCCGTGGGTTGCCCAGCGTGTGTGGCCAATCCCCAGCCCGGCGTAGGGTTCCTCGGATGTCGGCAACTCCTTCTGGACCCCGGCCTCAAGGTTAACGATCTTGCCGGCGCGCTTCACTACTTTCAGCGTATTCTCACCCTCGGGAGAGAGCGCCACTCCGGCCGAGTCATAACCACGATACTCGAGTCGCCTCAAACCGGAGATAATGATATTGGCTGCGTCTCTGTTGCCTACATAACCGACGATTCCACACATAGCTGGGGCCTTTCAGGTGTATCCGGGTCATCCATCCTGCTACGAAACAGGTCGCGTTGGCGAATCTGGTGCCTGTCCAGTATTGATGTTTCAAACGATCATATTGAGTCGACGTCCAGTCTACTCAAAGCATGGGTGAGTATTCAACTTCAGAGTTCTAATGGACATTTCCTCGTTTCTTGCGGGTAACCCACATTGGAGATCCTTCGGTCCGCGACGTTCGTCGGGATGCGAGCACTTCGCTCAGGATGACGATTTCAAACCGTCTTCTGTCCTGCCGCGCATCTCCGCCACACACCAAGGTCGTTCTCCGGTTCCAGAGCAGGGGCCCGCGGCAATGGCGATTACGGTTACGAGTGAGGGGAGAAGCTGCTATAGTGCTTCACATCTTGCTTCGCCGTTGGCCGAGGTCAGTCGTACAGTGTCTTTTGTTCGGAGAATTGCTATGCCGCCCAGAAATGTTGTTGTCGCTCAATCCGGTGGGCCTTCGCCGGTGATTAACAGTTCGTTGCAGGGCGTGGTCGATGCTTGTCGCAGCTACCCCGATAGCATGGGAAGGCTCTACGCGGGGTGGCACGGTATTGAGGGGGTGCTCAATGAGGAACTTCTCGATCTCAGCCTACAAGCCCCCGAGGAGATATCCCTGCTCCGCAGCACGCCGGCAGCCGGTGCGATCGGGACGTGTCGCTACAAGCTGACAGCCGACCAAACGGAAGACTTCGAACGCATCATTGATGTCTTTCGTGCCCACGACATCGGGTACTTCTTCTATATTGGCGGAAACGATTCGATGGACACAGCAAACAAGGTGTCGCAGCTCGCGCATGAGCGTGGGTTGGATCTGGTCGTTACGGGGGTTCCGAAGACCATCGACAACGATGTTGGTGACTCGGCGTTCAAGCTGATTGACCACACCCCGGGCTACGGGAGTGCCGCGCGCTACTGGGCCTACATCATGCAGAATGTAAACGAAGAGAACCGGGGGATGGCCCCATCCGAATGTGTTTCTGTGCTGCAGGCAATGGGGCGCACGTCTGGGTTCATTCCGGCGGCGTCCCGTCTTGCCGATCCACAACGCGAGATGCCGCTGCAGATCTATACCGCAGAAGGCGGCCACACGTTGACGTCGCTTACCGATCACGTCAGCGATCAACTCAGGCAAACCGGCCGTTGTATGGTCGTTGTGAGCGAGGGGTTCGATGTTGGCGAATTGGGGGAAGCCCGCGATGGGTTTGGCCATATTGAGTATGGCGCAAGTCAGATGGCGGCGGCGCAGATTGTGGCAAATCACCTGAATGCACAGGGGCTCCCCGCCCGTGGACAAGCCACCTGGCAGATGCCCGGTGTGCTGCAGCGCAACACATCGAGCTTTGCTTCCCAAGTCGATCTGGATGAGGCTTACGCGGTGGGGCACAAGGCTGTTGAGATTGCGTGTGTCGAGGGCACGGGGTGGATGGCCACGATTCTGCGGGAGCCGGGTGCGACCTACAGAGCACGCTACGACAAGGTGCCGCTGGGAGCTGTAGCCAACTCCGTTCGGCACTTGCCGGAGCATTGGCTCACCCCTGATCGACTGGACGTGACCGACGCTTTCGTTGAGTATGCGCGGCCATTGATCGGGGACGCCTGGCCTGCGATTCGGTTGGAGAATGGATTGCAGCGGTTTGCTCGGCTCCAGCCCCTGTTCGCCGAGAAGCGATGTGCGGACTATACGCCTGAAGTGCTAAGGGCGGCGCGGTCGGGAGCATAGGCATTATACAGATAGACCAGTAGTGTATCCCCCGTTTGAGGTGCCATTCGTCAAGAGCACCTGTAAACATGAGGATATCCTGCTTTGGGGCAGTGAAACGGGAGCATTATCTTGGTGAGTGGCGGAGATACCCGCTCGAGGCGGGCAAGCCTCGACAAGCTCGGCATGACAGAGAACTCTGGAAAACTGTCATCCTGAGCTTGTCGAAGGATCTCCGGCTCGGTTCTCACGGCGGGGAGTGACCAAAGACAAAACCGTTGACGTGGAGTTGAAGGGTGCGCTATGAATAGGCGCATGAGATCATCCACGTTACCAGCAAGATGTGTCGGATTTCCTGTTCTCTTTTTAGTGGCCATGGCTGTATCGACTCCAGCCGTATTCGGGCAGGACTTGGGGGGCGGTAGTGGCTTGTCCCCTGAGGTTGAAGCGGAGCTCGACTATGCGGACCGTCTGATGGCCGCCGGCATGGCGGACTACTCGGAAGCCATATTCAAGACGTTGTCACTTCCTCCTGAGATCAAAGATATTCGCGAGATCAGGAACGCGTGCGCACAGGGCAAGTTTCCCGAAGCGGAGAAGATCGTTGCGAAGCGCGGTGGCGAGACGCAGGAAGCCTGGACCCTGAAGCTTTCGCTTGCCGACGGCTACTACATGTGGGGAAAGTACGCCGAAGCCCAGAAGATCTACGACGGTTTCTTTGCCAAGTTCCCCGATGGTCCCAAGCCGGCGTTGAAGGGGTTCTATCTGGAGTCAGCCTATAAGTACTCCCAGATGATGCTGATGATGGACAACAAGCCCGCTGCGGCCAAAGCGTATCGCGCCGCTGTGAAGGCAAAACCCGAACGCCACATCGACCGCCAGCTCAAGAGCGAGCTCTGTGAGGTCCTGCTTCAATTAGCCGAGGAGGCGGATGCAAAAGCACGGCCTGCGCTGCTCGCCGAGATCAAGAAGTACGTGGATGAGATTCTCTGGGTTCAGGATCTCTGGTTTGGTCGCGCCATCGTGATGCTGGCCCACATGCAGAAGATGCAGAACAATATTGATGGTGCCATGTCGCTGATCGACGACTACACCTCTCAGCTCAAAGATATTGATAAGGCACTGAAGCAATCGGCCGACGAGACGGGCGAAGACATGACCAAGCTCAGCCCCATGGCGCAGTGTCGGTACATGATCGGCGTGATCATGCACGACGAGGCCAAGAAAATCGTCAAAGAGGGTGGGGATCGTCAACGCGCCCTTGATCTGCTGATTGGCAAGGTCACCGGCAGAACCAGTCGCGGCAAGGATAAGCGCTCCTCTGGATCGCTGCAGCACTTCCTGAATGTCTTCATTCGCTACCCGAACACGAGCTGGGCTCCCGATTGCGGCAACCGTTTTCGCGAGGTTGAGGAGATGCTCAAGGAAGTCTGGGACAAAGAAGTCAAAGCCAAGATTACCCCGGCCCAGTGGAATGCCGTCGAACTTGCCCAATTCCGCGAAGCGCGATCGCTTTTCAAACAGCAGCGTTTCAAAGAGGCAAGCGAGGCTTACGAGCAGGTGTTGGCGCTCTTCCCTGAACGGGAGAATTCTGTTGCAGCAATGGGTGAGCTTGCGGCCTGCTACATTGAGCTCGAAGAGCACCTTTCCTGCGATGTGTTATTGCGCCACGTGGCTGAACGCTTCTGCCGCAACAAGGAGCTGATGGTTGCAGCAGGGGATCAGCTTGTCCGCGTCGCGTTTAAGTTTAGCGAACGCAATGACGAAGCCCGCATGCGCGAGGCGTACGATGTGTTCTTCACCTACATGACGCAACATCCGCGCGCGGCATCAGAGCTCTTTCGGTTTGCGCAGGAGGAATTCCGCGGCAACAATCTCGACAAAGCGATGTCCTATTATGAGCAGATTGTTGCTAATCATGAAGGCAAACCGGTCTACTTTGACGCGCTCAGCCAGATCGCTTTTGTGCATTCAAAGCAGGAACGCCCGGGCGATGAAGTTAAGACGCTCAAGCTCCTAATCGAGAAGCTGAAGGCCCAGGAGAATCCCGGGCATGCGGTCGTGAGTGCGATGTTCCGCTTTGCTAATGCGCTGAAGGCGCTGGGGCCGAAGTACCTTCCGCTTGCGATTTCGAAGTACTCGGATCTGGAGAAGATGCTGCTCGATAAGGAGGCACGCCTGGCCTACCAGAATTCGGCCGAAGAGGCAGAGTCTAACGCACGTATTCTACAGGCATCTCTGTTCTATCGGGCTATGGCCGATTGCATGCGCACGGTGGTGCCGAAAAACGTCAGCGACTACTTCGCGAAGAAATACAAGCGCAAGGTCCCAGATGCATTGATCCTGAAGACCTATTACAAAGCCGGTGCCATCAAGACGCTGCTCACGCTGGTTGATTCATTTCCGAAATCTGACTTTTCACCGCTGGCTTTGAGCCAGATTGGGACCCTCTACACGGTGCTTGAAAAGCCGGATGATGCCCGCAAAGCACTGCAACGCCTTCAAAAGGAGTATCCCGAGTCGGAGCAAGCCAAGAATGCGGTCTTCATGATCGGGTTGAACCTGCTTGAGATGGGGATGGAGCGCGAGGCGATCGGCTACTTCAAGGAGATGTTCTCCGGGAAAGGCGAGTACGCAGCGGGGCAGATTCTGACAGCGGGGAAAGCCCTCTATGACGCCAAGCAGTACGCCGTTGCTCTGCAGGCCTTCGATCGCATCATCAAAAGTGAGACGGAACGCGGCTACGTTGAACCTGCCCGCGTTCGAAAAGGGCAATCGCTACTTGCCCTCAAGAAATTCAAGGAAGCTGCCGACGTGTTGCGTGGGGTGCTCGCCGACTACCCGAGCTCTGGCTATACGATTGAGATCTGTTTGGGTGCCAGTCAGGCGTTTGCTGCCGTGGCCAGTGAAACCGCCGATGCAGAGTCCAGGCGGGCCATCTTCGACGAGGGGGTCGTCGCGATGAAACGGGCTCGCAAGTTTGCCAAAGCGGCCGGCAAGAAGACTGAACTTGATGTTGGTGTTGCGCGGATTTTCGAGCGAAAGTCTGCGGCCGAAACGCAGTTTGGGGATGCTGCTAAGGCTGAGCAGTATCGCAACGACGCGGTTGCCGCCTACCAGGCTGTGATCATGTTCCAGAATCCGGATGATGAAACCGTTGCCCCGCACCTTGAAGATGCCTATTTCTACTGTTTGCCGCTGCTGCTTGAGATGGAACGCTGGGACGATGCGCTGCAGGATGCCGATCGCTACATCAAGGATTTTCCGAAAGGCAAGCACACACTTAAGGTCAGACAGTACCAGAGTAAAGCTCGCGTCAGTGGCGGAACCAAAGCGGCACCATCCGCGGCGCCAGCGCCAGCGACAACACCTGAGGAGGGATAGAGTCATGACACAGAGATATCTACGGCACCGGAAGATCCGGATGTTGGTTTGTTCTTTTGCCGTTATCATTGGAGCCTCCGCCTGCTGGGCGGGTGCCGTGCACAAGGCGACGCTGATCAAGCACAACGGTGGGCGTGCCCAGGGATTCGTGCGCTATCTGCCTGCTTCCAAAGCTTTCGAGCTCAAAGCCGGGGCTGTAACCCAGAGCCTGCAGGCATCGGAGGTCGCCAAGGTGGTTCTTCTGGAACAGCCCGCTCAGCTTCAACAACTCGTTGCCGCGGTGAAGCGTGGACAGTACCTTGCCGCCATTGCCCCGCTCAAGAAGATCAAGGACGAGTACGAGATGTTCGGTCCGGATCTCATTGCCGCTCAGTACTTGGCTGTGGCGTATCTGAATTCGGGTAAGGCTGCGGAGGCGGTTCGCATGTGCGAGGAGCTTCTTCGCGGGAATCCGACCGCCTCGAAGTCGGGTGAGTTTGCCGGCATCTACTGGGATGCCCTTCTCAAGGAGAAGAAGTATGCGACCCTACGGCGCATTCTTGAGGATGCCATTCAGACGGGAAGCCGCGATATTGCTGCGGTTGCACTTGTTAAGCGGGGCGACATGGATATGGAGAAGGGCGAAAGCAAGAAAGCACTGCTCGATGGCTATCTGCGGACCATTCTTGCCTTTCAGGATATCAAGACAATCCAGCCTGAGGCCCTCTACAAGGCGATGAAAGCCCATACCGCTGTGAACGAGCACCATTACGCGGAAAAGTGGCGCAAACGACTTCTGTCTGGATATCCCAACAGCGATTATGCTAAAAAGCTGAAGTAGATTTAACACGATATTGTAAGAGTAGAACATGACATGCCTGACGCCCTAGACATGGCGCAGGCGCAATGAAAGGACGCACGTCTCCATGAAAAGAATTCTCTTGGTTGTATCCCTACTGGCTCTCGTTGGTGTTAGCCTTCCCGCCTCTCGTGTCTTTGCACAGGACGCCGAACCCGAGGCCGGCGCTCTCGTGACCGAGGATGGCGAAGAGGCCGTTGCGAGTTCAGGCGGTGGTGGCTTTCTGGCGATTGTGTTCAAGTCCGGGCCGTTGGCCTTCATTCTGTGGCTGTCGATTTTTGGTGCGGCCGGCGCGGCGGTCTACTTCGCCGTGGACTGTGCGATTACCGTTCGCCCCGTTCGCATTATTCCGCAGACTCTGATTGATTCGGTTACCGAGGCCATGGCAGAGGGCGATGTGCTCAAAGCCCTTCAGTCATGCGATGATGAGCCCGGCGCGTTGGCCAACGTCTTGAGCGCGGGTTTCAGCCATGTGGAAGAGGGCTATGATGTCATCGAAGAAGCCATCTCCACGTCTGCGGATCTTGAGACCGAGAAGTTGATGCAGAAGCTGACATGGCTTTCCGTGGTTGGAAACCTAGCCCCGATGCTTGGCTTGCTCGGCACGGTGCAAGGTATGATTGCCGCATTCGAAACGCTCGGTAGCGGTACCCCGGATATCGGCCTCTTGGCCGGCAACATCTCCCAGGCATTGTTCACAACGGCTGCTGGACTCACCGTCGCGGTTCCCTGCGTCGCCTTCTACTACATCTTCCGCAACAGCGCGAACACGATTGTCCTGCGGATGGAAGCTTTGACCATGGAAATGATCAAGGACCTGCGTCACGTTGAAGTTGTAGAAGACTAGAACTCCGAAGCGGGAGCCCCATGAGACGCAAACGCTCAGCCGATGGCTGCGACCTAGACATGACGCCTATGATTGACGTCGTGTTCCAGATGATCATCTTCTTCATCGTAACGCTGAAGATGGATGAGAATATCAATGAGAACATCGAATTGGAAGATGCTCCCGAGTCCCCGGTGTACAAGGGGGAGGACAAGCGCACGATCATTATCGAAGTCGACCGGCGAGGGTGGCTCTCAATCAATAACTACCAGCTCACCGAAACCAAACTGCGCCAGATTGTTCGGGCACGCTACAACAAGTTCGGAACCTTTCCGGTCATGATCCGTGCAGACAAGAAGACGGAGCACAAGGACGTACGCAAGGTTATGGACATTTGTACCGATGTCGGCCTGTGGCGAATTGACTTCGCCGCAATCAAGGAGGCGAAGTAGCCATGGCGAAGAAACGCAAGGAGCGAAAAAAGGGCGATGCCGCCAAGCTCGAGATGACACCGATGATCGATGTTGTCTTTCAGCTTCTCATTTTTTTCATCGTGACGTTGAAGGAAGAGGATATTCTCTCGCATTTGGACGTGTCTCGCCCGGCTCCAGACCCGAATTCCAAACCGGAAGAGCAGGTTGACGATCTTCTGACCATAGAGGTTGGTCGACAGGCTTGGGTGTTGAATGGTCGCCCCTACGCAGGGTCGGCAGGATTGGCAGCACTCGACCGTAGTCTGACGCGCATTGCCTCGTTCAGTCGCGGGGCAAGTGTGATCATCAAGTGTACGGGCAATTCCCAGCATTCCCGGCTCGTGCAGTTGTTGAACATCTGTGCACGAGAGGGATTGACGAATATCTCTGTGTTCAGCTTGTAGGGCCGTGGGGAGCCATGTGTCATAGAAGCCGACGTCGAATGTACGTCGGCTTTTTTATGGATCAGTCCTAATGCACAGGGCTTGGCGGGCGTCTAAAGGGTGAAACACGGCGTTTTAGGAACGTTTTGGAGGAGCGATAACCATGGCAGATGAACAGGATTTGGAAGAGGTCTTCGAAGAGGGTGAAGACGTACTTGAACTGCATCAGAATGATCTGATGAAACTCTTTGACACGTTGACCTTCCGTGAGAAGTGGAAGCGCGTTTTTATGGGGCTGAAACAGCCGCAGGATTCCGGGGCCTATAAGTGGGCAAAACTGCAGATGGTCCGCTTACTCTCTCCCGCCATGGCTGTCGTGGTTCCGATCCTCATGCTTGGTCTGATCACACTTTTTGCTTCCATGAATCCCGAACCTGTGCGCTCTGTGAAGGTGAAGGTTTTGGAGCCTGAGGCAGCAGAAGAGCTGGAAGATATTGAAGAACCGATTATAGACCAGCTTGAGCCTCCGGACCCGGTAGAGATGGATTTCACGCCCGATACGACGCTGCCGCCAAGCGAAGTTGCCGCGCCGCCCCAGGATGTCTCCGTACAGCCCGCCGAGTTTGATTCCGTGGCAATGGTGAAGAGTCCGGTTATCATGAAGGGGATGTATGGCAGTCGCAATCCTGGCTCGCAGGGCGCCGCGCTGAACCGGTACGGCGGCAGCGGAACCGAGGGCGCCGTCCTTCGGGCGCTGCGCTATATCAAGAAGAATCAGGCCAAGGATGGTTCCTGGGGCGCCAGCAAACCGGCCATGACTGCTCTCGCGCTGTTGGCCTATCTGGCACATGGCGATACGCCTGCTTCGGCGGAGTTCGGCTACGCGGTCGAATCGGGTATCCGCTTCCTTGTCGGTGCTCAGAAAGCAAATGGTCATTTTACGGGCGCTGACGGCCATGACTACACCCAGCCGATTGTGGCATATGCCCTGTGCGAAGCGTATGGTCTGACCAAGGTTCCGCAGCTGAAGACGGCGGCGATCAAGGCGGTGAAACCGATCATCAAGGGACAGAACCCAAGCGGCGGCTTCAACTACAACCTGAAGCCTACGACCCGCGATGACTCCTCCTATATGGCATGGTGCGTTCAGGCTCTGAAGGCTGCCAAGATGGCAGGACTCTACGGTGACATACCGGGGCTCGATAAATGCATGACGAAATCCATTGCCGGCTTCAAAAAGAACTATGGTGAGAAAGATGGCTACGGTGGGTTTGGATACACCGGTCCGAGCTCGAATCATGGTTTGACCGGTGCAGGCGTCCTTTGCCTCCAGTTTCTTGGTGCAGCCAAGTCACGTGAATGCCGTGGTGGTCTCGCAGGTCTCTCTAAGTGGACGTTCGATTGGGACAATCCGCGGTCAGGGTCCTTTGTCTACTACATGTACTACACGACTCAGGCGAAGTTCCAGGAGGGTGGCAATGCGTGGAAGTCGTGGAATAAGCAGTTCTCTCCCACGCTTATGAAGCAACAGGATGTGGTTGGAAAGGATGCCAGCGGCTATGTGGATCATCGTGGACAGGCCCAGGATATCGGGTCCTGGAAGTCTCCAGCAAAGAAAGAGCACACCGGCAGCAACCCGATCATGGATACGATTCTGTGCACGCTGATGCTTGAGGTGTATTACCGCTATCTGCCGACCTTTGTTCCCGTGCCCGAAGTGGAGCATGACGACGATGTTGGCGATGATGACGATCTCGAGATTGATATCGTGGATGGCGGAAATGCCCCTGCGCTCGAGCTCCCGCGGCGTCACCAGCGTTTCGCGCTGGATGGATCTGAGTCCCTGGATCTACAGCTCGATCTGATCTAGATGAAGGGGACGCGGGGGTGTCGGCGCGCCCGAGCCCACGCTGTGGGAGCGGATAGGCGCTGATGGG